>JBBQGO010000433.1:0-1508 GCA_038323125.1 Pyrinomonadales bacterium | reverse complement strand
TCTTTCGACGTCATCGATGATCTTGACCTCGACCCTTCGCGGAACGACGGAGCAGGATATCGGTGGTATGTTCATCATCGGCGGTGCTAAGGTCATTCCAAATCTAGCCGCTACGTACCGTAAGGGTCAGGACGTTGGAGTCTATCTGCAGGTCTACAATGCCGGTGTTGATCAAACGACATTGCGTCCGGCTGTTGATGTCGAATACGTTCTGACGAAAGACGGCAAAGAGGTTCTGCGGCAGGCTGAAGACTGGAGTGGGCTTAGCGATTCAGGCCAACGTTTGACCCTTGCCAGGCTTTTGCCGACAATGACTCTCGATATAGGTGATTACGAACTAAAGGTGCTGACGAAAGACCGCGTTGGCGGACAGATCATCGAAAACAAAGGTAAGTTTTCGATAGTCGATTAAGCAAGCAAGTTTTTTGAAAAAATGTGACCGGCGGTCTTTCGTGGGCCGTCGGTTTTTTCGTTGGGTTTGATGGATGCATCGGGGCCACCTCACTTCAAGAAAATGACAATTCCGTAGATTTTCGCTATAGTTTTCAAAGTTCGACTCCAATTGCCGTCGTTTTCACTCATTGCCATATTGTTGCCTCGGAACATTGAAGGCCCGAGGTTCGTAAAAGTTGCAGGTTCAATTAATGATCGTTGGAACGGAATGGTTGGTAGAGGCCGCTGGTTGTAATGCGGCAACCCTTCGCGATGAGGCCATCCTTCGCAGCCTTTTCGATCGCGTAATCGATGAGCTTGGGCTGAAGGCGGTCGGCGAGGTATGGCATAAATTTGACGGCGAGGGCGGAGTTACGGCCCTGGTCGCGCTGACCGAATCTCACCTTGCCTGCCACACGTATCCCGAATATCAAACCGCAACATTCAATCTGTACTGCTGCCGCTCGCGGCCCGAGTGGGAGTGGGAAACAAATTTAAAAGACGTGTTGGGAGCGAAAACTGTAACCGTCACCAAGTTCGAACGCGGTGAGCAACAGGCCAAAACCAACGCAACAGGAGGTGACGCTTGAGCGTACTCCAGGCAAACTGCCCGTCATGTGCGGCACCGATCGAATTTAAAAAAGGCTCGACCATCGTACTCGTTTGTCCTTTCTGCCGCTCGGCAGTCGCCCGGACAGACCGTGCTCTCGAGGACCTTGGCAAAGTAGCTGAGATCGCTGATTCGCAATCGCCGCTTAAGCTCGGATTGAAAGGTGAGTACATGGGCCAGCGGTTTGAGCTAACGGGCCGTGCCCAGCTCAAGCATGAAATGGGCGGGTTTTGGGACGAGTGGTACGCGACGTTCTCAAACGGCTGGGTCGGTTGGCTCGCCGAAGCTCAGGGACGATTTTATTTTACGTTCTTTCAGCCAATGCCCGACGGTTCGTCGCTGCCTGCCTATGACGACCTCCAGATCGGGGCGACGATCGACAATATCCCTGGCGCTCCGGCGATGATGATCACCGAACGCGGGACGGCAACGGCCGCCGCTGCCGACGGCGAGATCCCGTATCAAT
>JBBQGO010000432.1:0-1509 GCA_038323125.1 Pyrinomonadales bacterium | reverse complement strand
GTCGCAGTTGCGGATGCCAAGGACTTTGCCGACGAGTTGAAAGATCAACAGACGAAATTGGATCAGTACGAACGGGTTGAGACGATATTGTTGGCTAACGCCCAGGCCACCAAAACCAATATTCTAAAGGTGCTTGCCGATCTATCGACCAAAATACAGCCAGAAGACTGGGTCACGATCTTTTTCGCAGGCCATGGCATTAAGGACGAGGATCGTTTCTATCTCGTTCCTCACGATCTCGGGTATATGGGAGGGCAATCGCGGCTGCTTGAGTCTGATCTGCAGGTCATTTTCGAACACAGTATTTCGGACGAGGAGATAAATCGGTTGGCGGAGGGCATCGATGCCAAGCAGCTGCTGCTCGTCATTGACGCGTGCAATTCGGGGCAGGTGCTCGAAACCGTCGAAAAGCGGCGGGGCCCGATGAACAGTAAAGGGCTCGCCCATTTGGCTTATGAAAAAGGGATGTATATCCTTACCGCGTCGCAGAGCTATCAGGACGCCAAAGAGGATGACAGGCTCGGACACGGGTATCTGACGTACGCCCTGGTCCATGATGGCTTGAAAGCCCGGGCTGCGGACAGGTCGCCAAAGGATGGGCAGTTACTCTTGCGTGAATGGATAGATTTTGCCGCCGAACGGGTGCCCGAGATAGATCAGGAAGAGGTGAACAAAGGACGTAAACGTGCCCGACAGCTGCAGCGAGAGAAAGCAAAAGCGGCTGGACGCACAGAAGATCTCAACATCCAGCGCCCCCGTGTGTTCTATCGGCGTGAATCAGATGCGCAGCCGATAATTGTTTCAAAGTATTAGGAAGACCGGACTCGTCTTGTTTCAACACTATTGCGGCCTATCGTACAATGTTATGTCGCAGTATATCAGCAGGTTTATTTCAAGAGTACGGCGACACCCGTTTCCGCCGAAAAGGACTGACATATGAAACTTTCAACCATATCTAAACTCTTCATCTTCTGCTGCGTTCTCATCGCTGGCGTCAATCTGAGTGCTCAGGACGGTGTAAGGTCTCGCTCGATCACTTCCGACGATTTCGCCGCCCAACGGCCGGACACGCCGCGGTCTTCGAATAGGAGAACTTCGAGGGCCAAGCGCAAACGCCACCGCTATAACTATGTCAGCTCGGAACGAAGGCGTTCTGCCGCGAAACCGTCAGACGCGGTCAAGATAACGGAGATCGGTGTGACGGCCTGGAGACTTCGGCCGCCGCGGGCTAAAGAAACCGGACCACTCCTCCCGGTAATAGATGCTAATAAGATGAGGCAGATGTGGTTAGCGGAGCGGGTCGGGATCGACACGAAGTTCTCAGCGGGTGACAAGATCCGTTTCGCGGTCGAGTCGTCTGACATCGGTTATTTATATATTTTTGATCGTGAAACCTATGCGGACGGAAGCCTGGGTGTCCCCTTTCTCATATTTCCTGAGTCCGCTCTCGACGACAACTCCGTCGGACCCGGAATGATCGTCGACATACCCGACCAGCGTGATGACGTG
>JBBQGO010000431.1:0-1535 GCA_038323125.1 Pyrinomonadales bacterium | reverse complement strand
TACTATTCTAATTCGCCAAAATAATCAATAAAACCAACGGCTAGAAGTAGGAGTGTAATTGGATGAGATCCCCTTCCTTTGCGTCGACCAAACTATCTTTCGAACGGCTCGCACCGGATGAACAGCTACGCCGAGCTAACGAGTTTCTAGCATTTCTTTCCCCACGCAGAACGGTTCGGGAATATTCGAGCGAGGATGTTCCGTTCGAGCTGATCGAGAAGGCGATCGCGACCGCCGGGACCGCTCCTTCCGGCGCGAACATGCAGCCGTGGCGTTTCATCGTTGTACGCGATGCCAAAGTGAAGCAGAAGATCCGCGAGGCGGCAGAGAAAGAAGAACGCGAAAGTTACCAGAACCGAATGAGTGAAAAATGGCTCCGACGGCTGGCACCGCTCGGAACCGATGAACATAAACCTTTCCTGACGATCGCGCCTTATTTGATCGTCGTGTTCCGCATTACATCGATCGAGGATAACGGCGAGACGGAGCCCACATATTACTCGCAGGAATCGGTCGGTATCGCGGTTGGGATGCTACTAGCCGCTCTGCATAACATGGGCCTGGCAACGCTTACGCACACACCAAGCCCGATGAGGTTCTTACAACAGATCCTGGGACGGCCCAAAAATGAAGTGCCTTTCGTCCTCATCCCGGTCGGCTACCCGTCCGACGATGCACAAATTCCGAACATCAGACGTAAGCCGCTCAACGAGATCATGGATGTGATCTGAGTGGGCCGCTCACATCATACTGGCGATGGCCCCGCGAATCGGTGATACCTCGCCGTTTTCGTAGAATTTCAAAAGTTCGGTCTGTGGCACGCCAGCACGATAGGTTTTTAGCATTTCATCCGGGTCGTATTCGACACCGACCGGGTTCACTTCGAATCCCACTTTCATGAATTCCGAAGATTCAACAAACGAGTCGAAAAGGTCGACTTGAAACTCCATCTGATTGCCGTCCGGGTCGTTGTAGTACATCGAGACCGTAACGCCATGGTGAACACACCAATATGGCCTTATGCCCTGATCCTTAAGCTGTGAGTAGTTATCCAGTAACTCGCCAATTGACCCTAGCGTGTAACCCACATGGTCAACGCCGATCGCGTCGTGCTTGTCGCTTTCGCCACCCTCAGGTTGGATAGCAGCCATATCGGCGAAAGCTAGTCGGTGATGCTCGTCGTCGTAGGTCAGAAATGCAAGTACCGGATTCTGAAACTGAACACGGGCACCGAACACGGTTTTATACCAATCGATCATTTCCTTAAAACGGCGTGTACGATAAACAATGTGGGCGAATTTTGTTGGGCGTGCTACTGGCATATTTCCTCCTCTTCAGATCGCAAAAAGTATCATCTGATCAAAGCATCGAGCTTGCTTACATCCAGCCCGGCTTCGCGATAGTACGCGCGGCA
Source organism: Pyrinomonadales bacterium (assembly GCA_038323125.1). Classification (GTDB taxonomy): domain Bacteria; phylum Acidobacteriota; class Blastocatellia; order Pyrinomonadales; family Pyrinomonadaceae; genus OLB17. The sequence continues at coordinate 121 of JBBQGO010000431.1, read as the reverse complement.
ATGGTCGAGTGCCGTAAACGCGTCGTCGTAAGCCGCAAACATGCCGCCTTCCGGTTTGTCGACGTATATCAGACCGCCGTTAATAACAAAAAAGATCAGTGCGGGCTCGGGCGAATCCTCG
>JBBQGO010000430.1:0-1693 GCA_038323125.1 Pyrinomonadales bacterium | reverse complement strand
CGCCAAGCGGGTTTTCAGATACAGCAATGCCACAATGATACCAGAAAAGGAAAAGACGAGGATCTGCATCGGCAGCCAAAGAACTTGGATAAGAGATTCCAGGACGGTCTGTTTAACGCGGGTGCGCATGTCTGTTTTTTCTGCGCTAACGCTGCGGCCCGCCGTTCTGCCGCCCAGGCTCCAGTTCCAATTGATCTCATTTTCCTCTTCCGGGGCGGCAGCCTGCGGTTCCGCATCCGGTGTCGCGTCAGTAGGGCTCTCAACTTTCTCGGTCTTAGTTTCAGTGGCCGAATCGAACGCCCTTCCCGATAAATTCACAAACAGGGTTATCGATCCTACAACCGTCATCGGTATCAGGAACATTATCATCACCGCACCCGCCGAGGTGGCAAACGAACGCCTGACCAGCATGATCGATCGTTTTAGTGTCGCAATGATGCCGATGTTCTCCATCACAATGACGGGCGGCACCAGTATCCACATCACATACGCGGCGACCAGGCCTGCAAAACCCACCAGCGTCGCGCCGATGATACCTCCGACTAAGATCGATGCGACCGAACCGGTGAGCGGATATAGGATCGCTAGTAATATGCCGAACACCAGAAAACCGGCGATCGCACCCGCGCCGCTCGCCATGAACGGCAGTGTTGCGGTCAGAAATCCGGCGCCCGCCATACGCTTCCACTTCTTGCGTGCCTCGGCCATCGCCGGCCTCAGCCTTACAGGCCTCAGCGGCACAGCGAGGGATTGCGTGACGATCCACGCGGTCGTTCCGACGATCAGGTTTGTGCAAAACGCTGTCGTGATAGACAGCAATATGCTAACCAGCCCTATCAATGTATTGGCAACGTTTGCTGACAGCACATCGCTGACCTTTAGAAAGGACAGGGCGAGGAACGCCACGGTGAGCACAACCATCGGGATCGAGAAGAATCCCGTGAGCATCAGGAACTTGGGCAGATGCTCGCTATAAATTACGAGCGCGCGACGAAGCAGGCCAAAGATGCCTTCGGAGCGTGATCGAAGCTCGCTCGCAAAAGCCTCGGCGGACTGAGGCCGCTCGGCAGGGTCCTTGGCAAGAGTTGAAAGGATAACCCGTTTGAACTTTCTCCTAACCTTCTTTGCTCTCAACGGCGGCGGTTCGACCGATTTATGCGACTCCATCACGTCCTTGAAATCCCCCTCGAAAGGAGGTGCCCCGGACAACATCTGATAAGCGATGACACCAAGGCTGTAGATATCCGAGCTCGGCCCGAGATGTTCGCCCCGGCATTGTTCCGGTGACATATAGAGCGGCGTCCCGAGCACCGACCCGACACGCGTCAGGTCCGCCGAACCATGCGAGTCATAAAGCGACCGTCCAACCGTTGCCGCTCTCGAAAATGACGCCGAGGCATCGACACCCAGATCTGTTTCCTTCGGCTGTGCGTGATCGATCTGTTCTGAGACGTCGCCGCTATCGAATATCGCTGTCTCGCCCTCTGAATTCGAATTACCGGTCCATGTATCCGTGGCGATCCCCGCCGGAGCATTTGCCTGTACTAACGTCGCGGCTTCGGTTACCTGTGTGCTCGAGATACCTTCCGCTTTCGTGGGCTCGCGATCGGCACCCGCGAGGGTAGCCTTTCCATCCGTGATCATCGTGTCGACCGCTCTCGTATACGCCCCGCCAATATCACCGTTCGCAGCG
>JBBQGO010000429.1:0-1720 GCA_038323125.1 Pyrinomonadales bacterium | reverse complement strand
GGATGAGGGATGAGGGATGAAGGATGCCGTGGCGTAAAAAATTAGAATGCTCGACCTGAATTTTGTAAGAAACAATTTGGACGCTGTTCGCGAGGCTTTAGCGAACCGCAACTTCCCGGCGGATTCCCTGGACGAATTTGTAGAGCTCGATGGCGAGCGCCGGCGGGTGATCGGCGAGGCTGACAGCATCAATCAACTGCGGAACACCTCAAGCAAAGAGATAGGAGCGTTGATGCAGTCCGGCAAAGCTGACGAGGCGAACGCAAAAAAGGCTGAGGTCGCAGGCCTGAAGGAGCAACAGGCCACGCTCGAACAGCAGCGTGATGACGCCGAGGCGGCGATGCACGAACTGCTTGCGGGCCTGCCGAACATACCGTCAGCGGACGTGCCCGTCGGGGTTGACGAGTCCGCCAACCGGGAGATCCGTCGTTGGGGCGACGTTCGTGAATTTGACTTCGAACCAAAGGACCACGTCGACCTCGGCGAGGCTCTCGGCATTCTGGACCTTGAGCGGGCGACCAAGATCGCCGGAACACGCTTTGCCATCCTGAATGGGGCGGGTGCCCGGCTCGAACGTGCTCTGATCAACTTTATGCTCGACGTCCAGACCACCGAGCACGGTTATTCCGAAACGCTGCCGCCTTTTTTGGTTAACCGCAAAGCGTTGTTCGGAACAAACCAGCTTCCAAAATTCGAGGACGATCTATTTCACATCAAAGATGATCGGGGCTTTGCCCTTATTCCGACCGCCGAGGTGCCGGTGACCAATTATCACTCGGATGAGATACTCAACGCGGCCGATCTTCCAAAACACTACGCGGCCTACACACCGTGCTTTCGCAGCGAGGCCGGCAGCTACGGCCGCGATACGCGCGGCCTGATCCGCCAGCACCAGTTTGAAAAGGTCGAGCTGGTTAAGCTGTGCATGCCCGAAAACTCCGAGGACGAACACGAACAGCTTACGGCTAATGCAGAGATGATCTTGCAGCGGCTAGCCCTGCCGTACCGCACAGTCGTTTTGTCGACTGGTGATATGGGCTTTGGGGCACGCAAAACCTATGACATCGAGGTCTGGCTCCCGAGCCAACAAACCTATCGCGAGATATCGAGTTGTTCGAACTGCGGCGACTTTCAGGCGCGGCGGATGAATACGCGGTTTCGACGCGCCGGCGGAGCTAAGCCCGAGTACGTACACACTCTGAATGGCAGCGGCCTTGCGGTCGGACGTACATGGATCGCAGTTGTCGAAAACTATCAGCAGCCGGACGGCTCGATCACGGTACCCGATGCTCTGCGGCCCTATATGAATGGTTTGGAAAAGATCGTTTGACGAAACCGCCCAGCGTAATTACGATGTAATTATGAAAACCCAGATCATCCAGATCGGCAACTCACAAGGCGTCCGGATCCCCAAGGTTTTGCTGGAAGACAGCCGCATCTCTGGCGCTGTCGACCTCGAACTTCACCCCGAGGGAATACTGATCCGCAATGCTCAGAAACCGCGTTCTGGCTGGGACGAGGCTTTCAAGGCGATGACTGAAAATGAGGACGACGATCTGGCCGGGTCCGGTACAGGAACGGAGTTTGAAAAGAAGGAGTGGCAATGGTAAACCGTTTTGACGTTTACATGGTCAATCTCGACGCCGAACCGTCAAAGGACGCTAAGAACACACGCCCGTGTGTCGTGATCTCGCCCAATGAGATGAATCACAATATTCAG
>JBBQGO010000428.1:0-1764 GCA_038323125.1 Pyrinomonadales bacterium | reverse complement strand
CGGCGATATCGTGGCTGCTCGGCGACCCGCTCGGCAGGCGTGAGGCGAAGCCAGACCCGGGGCTTTATGGCGATGGCGATGGCGAAGAAGCATTTACCGTTTCGAGTACTGAACCCTCCTCACCGCCTGCATGGCGACGGGTCGTGCTATACACGCTGATCGCAGCGACAGCACTACAGGCGAGCGCATTTCAGGTAATGTTTAGCAATTCCGCCGGAACTCGCGGGATCGAATTTAACGCGGCATACGAAAGCGTGCTCGACCAGGCTTTGGCTGAAGGCACACGGCCGATCTATCTGGACGAAGGCGGCGAGCCCGCTTACATTCACGCCTATTGGTATGGTGTCCAAAAGGGATTGGACGTGCCTTCTACTTTTGTTCATCTTCTCGATAATGAGTTTCCACCTTATGGTGCGCTGGTTATCAGCTCAGAGGGTTCGTGCAAAGACTGTGAGATGATCGCCCACGAAGGCAGCTTCCTCCTTTACCGTAAAAAGCGGCCAAATGCAGCTGAGGTGACGACTACCAAGCCGACCCCGCAATCGCCTGAAATGCCGCCCGGTGTATTTGTACGTCCGCGCGGGATCGGGCTTGACCTAGCCGGTAATCGTTATATCGCCGATACTGACAATGCGAGGATCCAGAAGTTCGATTCGAACGGGCAGTTTCTAATGCGTTTTGTCACTGGCAAGGAAGAGATGCTCCAGCCTCATGGCGTGGCGGTCGATGCTTCTGGCTATATCTATGTCACCGAGTCCTTCCGTCACCGTCTGCTAAAATTCAATCCGGACGGCACCTATCTCAAAGAATACACCGGCCCCGAGGTCGGCTTCTACGGCCCACGGGACATCGCTCTCGGCCCTAACGGAAAGCTTTACATCGTCGATCAGGGACGCACCCGCATCGTTGTTTTTGACCCCACCAACGAGCAATTTACAGCCTTCGGAACGCCCGGCGCAGGGCAGGGCCAATTGATGGAACCGACTGGGGTAGATGTCGCCGACGGCAAAGTATTTGTCGCAGACACGGGCAATAATCGCGTACAGGTCTTCGAACTCGATGGCCGTTTCATTCGCGAGTGGCCCGTTCCTCAGTGGCAGAAAAACATACAGACTTTTCCGGATATCGCGTTTGATGTAGCGGGCAGGCGGGCTTACGTTTCAAATGGTGCGACCGGCGATGTGTTTATTTTCGATATCAACGGCAAGCAGATCGGCGCTCTCAGACCGGCCCCGATCGACGGGAGGGTTAGCCCGTCTGCGCTCGATATATACGATGGACCGGGCGGGCATCAGTTGCTCATATTGCATATGGGCAACGGCTCGACGCCTGTGGCATCCGATACGGCCGTCGTCGCGGTAACGATCGAAGGAAAGGAGTGAAATAGATATTATTTTGCAGCGGACGCTCCGGTGCTGGTCGCTGCTTCGTCGCCGATCTTCTCGGCTATCACAAATCGAGGCCTGTGCTTTATCTCTTCGTAGATCCTCGCGAGATATGTACCGATGATTCCGAGGCTGATCATCAATAGGCTGCCGATGATCAGCAGGAGCAGGATTACGGTCGGAAAGCCGTCAACGGAATGGCCTGAGTACCAACGAGCGAGCGTCTGGATCGCAAATGCTAAGGCAAAGATCAAGAACGCAACACCCGCGAGCGTGACCAACTGCAGCGGCAGAGACGAAAATCCGGAGATTCCATCGACCGCAAGACGAATACGCTTAAACAGAGACCAGCCTGAACGATCGCCTTGCCGCTCGGCGA
>JBBQGO010000427.1:0-1791 GCA_038323125.1 Pyrinomonadales bacterium | reverse complement strand
CGGTCAAAAATGTAAATGAAGTTATCGGCAGGGAACTGGAGGGGATCGACTGCCTCGATCAGACGCTGATCGACGAAACGATGATCGAGCTTGACGGTACAGACACCAAGTCCAAACTCGGGGCCAATGCCATTCTTGCCGTTTCGCTCGCCAACGCTCGCGCGGCGGCCGCGATACAGGAAATGCCGCTTTATCGGTATATCGGCGGCGTAAACGCCAAAACGATGCCCGTGCCGATGATGAACATCCTCAACGGCGGTGCTCACGCGGACAACAATGTGGACTTTCAGGAGTTTATGGTGATGCCGGTCGGGGCCGAGTCTTTCACCGAGGCGCTGCGGACGGGAGCCGAGATCTTTCACAATTTGAAGGGCGTTCTCAAGGCCCGTGGTTATTCGACAAGCGTCGGTGACGAGGGCGGCTTTGCCCCAAACCTAAAATCTAACGAAGAGGCCGTCGAGACAATTCTTGAGGCTATCGAAAAGGCCGGCTACGCGGCGGGCGAAAATGTGATGATCGCACTAGATCCGGCGGCGAGCGAGTTTTTTGACGGTTCGCATTATGTCTTTAAGAAAAGCGACCACCGAAAACTAACACCCGTCGAGATGGCTGATTATTGGGTCGATTGGTGCGGCAAATATCCCATCATCTCGCTTGAGGACGGAATGGCCGAGAACGATTGGGATGGGTGGAAATACCTGACCGCCAACGTCGGCGAAAAGGTACAGCTGGTGGGTGATGACCTTTTTGTAACCAATGTGAAGTTTCTACAGCGTGGGATCGAAGAAAAGGCCGGCAACTCCATCCTCATTAAGGTCAATCAGATCGGCACTCTGACCGAAACGCTCGACACGATCGAACTTGCCCGGACAAACAATATGACCGCCGTCATCTCACATCGATCGGGCGAGACCGAAGACTCATTTATCGCTGACCTTGCCGTTGCGACCAACGCGGGACAGATCAAAACCGGCAGCCTCTGCCGTTCGGACCGGATCGCTAAATACAATCAACTGCTCCGCATCGAAGAAGACCTCGGCGAATCGGCAAAGTATCCGGGACGCTCGGCGTTCTATCAACTGCGGTGATGGATATTCGCGAGGCTCTGCTGGCCGAGTACTCAAAACGCCAGACGATGGCGGTCGTCGATCATATCGGTGAAGACCCGCAGCGATTTCGCGAGCTGATGCAGTGTTTTATGGGTGATTCGTATCGGGTCTCGCAACGGGCCGCGTGGGCGGTTAGCTATTGTGCCGAACATCATCCGGAGCTGGTGAAACCCTATTTCAGACGGATGATCGAACAGATCGAACGCCCTGACGCACACATCGCCGTCCGGCGTAATGTTGCTCGGCTTTTGCAGTTTGTCGAAATACCCCGGCGGTACCGGGGCCGCGTGTTTGATGCTTGTTACGATCTGGTCGACGACGCTGGCGAAACGGTCGCCGTCCGGGCATTTGCACTGACCGTCGCGGCTAATATTGCCAATAGCGATCCTGATCTCCTCGCCGAGTTAAAGCTGCTCGCCGACAAACACTCCCCACATATGACCATTGGTTTTAGGACGCGTGCACGGAATATTTTTGCAAAATTATAAATGGTTATGGAGTGGACGAAGGACGAGTTTACGATCAGCACCGATAAATCGCGGCTGCAGGTCGCAATGATCCATGCTTTTCTGTCCAACGATTCCTATTGGGCTCGGGGACGCACGATCGAACAAACGCAAACCGCGATCGAGAATTCGATCTGTTTCAGTATTTATCATGGCGCTCGTCAGATCGGGTTTGC
>JBBQGO010000426.1:0-1793 GCA_038323125.1 Pyrinomonadales bacterium | reverse complement strand
ATGTTGAAAAGGAACTGACCTTGGTGCGTGACCGTGCGGGAATCAAGCCCGTCTATTTTGCGGAGATCGGCGGTTTGTTCGTTTTTGCTTCCGAGATCAAGGCGATTCTCGCGACTGGTTTGATCAATGCGGAGATCGACCGCGAGGCTCTTGACCAATACCTAACCTTCCTCTGGACACCTGACCCGCACACGTTATTCAAGAACATATACAAGCTACCGCCGGGCCATTCTCTCAAATGGAAGAACGGTCAGGTGACACAGACAGAGTGGTGGGATCTTTCGTTCGACAAGATCGACCATGGACGAAGCGAACAGTACTGGCGTGATGCGACACTGGAAACTCTGGATCGCGTCGTCCAGATGGAGATGGTCGCCGATGTGCCGCTGGGATCGTTTCTCTCCGGCGGCGTCGATTCGTCGACGATCGTTGCTTTGATGAACGAACACAGCGATGGCCGGCGGGTCTCGACCTACACGGTCGGCATCGAGCCGGACGATCTCAAATACGATATTATCCCCGACGACGCGGTCTGGGCACGGCAGATAGGCAAGCTTTTTGATACGGAATATCACGAAATAATGCTGAAGCCGGATGTCGCCGAACTTCTGCCAAAACTCGTCTATCACTCCGACGAGCCGATCGCCGACCCGGCGATAATCACGAGCTATCTAATTTCAAAGGCAGCCCGCGAGACGCTTACCGTTCTGCTCTCAGGGGTCGGAGGCGATGAGATATTTGCGGGTTATCCTCGACACCTCGCGATGAAATTGGCGCGGCCCGTTGACCTCATTCCGCGTGCCGTTCGACGACCGCTGTTCGGTGCGATCGAGAGCGTTCTGCCTGGCGGAATGCCAGGTAAATTCACAGCCCCCTTGCGCAATGCCAAGAAATTTTCAAAGAGTGCGGCACTCGACTTTGAGGACCGTTATCTGGGCTTTGGTACCTACTTTACGACCGATGCCAAAAGGCGTTTGTATTCGCCGGGTTTAGCTGATGAAGCCGCAAATTTTGATCCGTACAAGCATCATCACAAGTATTTCTACCGCGTCGCCCACGCTGATCCCATCAACCGTTTGCTTTACGTCGATTTCAAGACCTTTCTGCCATGCCTAAATCTTGCGTACACCGATAAGACCTCGATGGCGGCAAATTTGGAGGTTCGCGTGCCTTTTCTCAATATCGAGCTTGTCGAGCTCGCCGCACGTATGCCGGTCGAGATGAAACTACGCGGTCTCAAACGAAAGTACATTCTAAAACGAGCTGCTGAAAAACTCTTGCCGCACGACGCCGTATGGCGAAAGAAGGCGGGCTTTGGAGCGCCGATCAGAGCGTGGCTTCGTGGGCCGCTGCGGCCGATGGTAGAGGAATATTTGTCCGAGTCGAAGATAAAAGATCGCGGACTGTTTGACCCGGTCGAGGTTCGACGGATCATCGACACTAACCTGTCCGGCCGCGAAGACCTCAATTTGCAGGTCTTCCAGTTGCTCGTACTCGAGATCTGGATGCAGACTTTTATCGACGTCTAAACGGAGTGGGCGTTGCCTGTCCGGAGAGAATCGAGGATCCTAAACGTCGCCCTAGTCGTCGCAACAAGATCGTCGAGAGCGATCGGCGAATCTCCGCCATTCTTTACAAGATCACAAAGTGCCTTGACCTCGGCCGCCTGGCCTTTGTCCTGACCGAGTGATTTTTTACTCGTTTCCCGCCCGCCTGAAAACATGGACACGCGGCGAAAATCGTCGATGACGCACGATCTGCCTTCACCGAAGATCTCAATGCGTTCCTTTGCG
>JBBQGO010000425.1:0-1951 GCA_038323125.1 Pyrinomonadales bacterium | reverse complement strand
CTCACCCATGCTGCCTTGTTTGACCGACTGAAAACGGCCCGTTACGTTAAATCCGCTCGCGTCGTATTCTTCGAGCCCCGTAACACCTGTAAGGTCCCCGAGCCGCCGAATGTTCGTCGGTGAATTAAACTCCGCCCGACGGCGTTCGCGGATCAAGCCGATATCAGCCACCAAAACACTCTCCGGGCTCAACCGGTCGATGACCGAAGCGTTCCGAAACAAAACATTAACGATACGGCCGCCTGCGTTGGCGGGGATGAATGCGTAATTTTCGGGGTTGAAAGACCTTTCAGAACCGTCGCCCAGAGCCTTTAACGATGTAAGAAAGGCGATGAAGTTCATCTTCACAAGAAACATCTCGTCGCGGCCGTGCAGCGCACCGGTCTCGATCAAGATCACTGGCGTTCCCCAGGCTGAAAAGTTGTCGCCAAAAGCTGCCGGCGTCCATTCGTCGCCATATCGGCCGATGTGGCCGGGAATGAATTGCGACAGCGCCGCGTTCATCATTCCGACCAGTCTCTTATTGCGCAAATGTCCTTCGCTCTCGGTCTTCTCTGCGTCGCCGTAAACTACCAAAAAAGAGATCGCAGCCTGTTTTCCAGAGTTTCCTGCGGCGGTCAGGCCGTTTTGATTGTGCAGATTGAAACCGATCTCCGGCTGCCACGCATCGCGAAGTCTCTTGAGCAGTTGTGCCTCGGGTGTCTTTAGGTCCCGAGCATCGCGGTTTATATCAATACCCTGCAGATTCCGCCGAACGTACAACTCGGCGCCGTCGGGATTCAGCATCGGCACCGCCCGCAGCGTTATTTTCTGCTCGATCTGTTTCACCCAGTCCTTGTCGCGATTCTTTTGCAGGACCGTGAACATATCGATCAATGCCGGCGTGGCGGTCGGTTCATCGCCGTGCATTTGCGACCACATAAACACCTTGAGCGGCCCTTTTCCGAACTCGATCTGATGGATGGAGCGATTGGCGTAGCTTGTCCCTACCTGTTCGACCTTGACGCCCAGCTTCTTGAGCTCTTCGAGCATTGGCAGCAGGTCGCGGTGGCGCATGTTGGACGGTGCGATCTTTGAGACGTGCTCTTTATCCCACATCTCGGCCAGATCGTTGGGAGTTTGCGAATGGATCGGCATGATAAGCAAAACTGCGGTTAAGATAACGATGGACACGAATCGCATAAAATTTAGAATAATCTGGCAATGAGTCTAACTTCAAGTAAATCAGCCATATAATGGCCTTTATATATAACGCGGAAAAGAACGGTCAAAAAGGGCAAAATTGCGCGCCCGGACCGTCAAGTTTGTGATCAGGCACGGAGAAAACCATCTATGGCCGCACTTTTGCTCAATACACACAGTGTTATCTTTTGCCCGCACGGCGGGGTTGTTACACACATTCCATCGGCATATACGACCTATCGCGTCGATGGGCAGTTGCCGATGCGGCAAGCTGATTCCTATCTGATAAACGGCTGCCCGAACGGCGCGTACAGCGGCATGAGCTGTACAAATGTCCAATGGGTCAGCGCTTCCGCGCGGCTGATCATTAAGGGTTCGCCGGCGTTGACCCTTGCAAGCGTCGGATTATGCATGGCGGGCGGGGTCGCTCTCGGCCCGGCGGTCGTCGCCCGCTCGCAGACCGGCCAAACGGAACCAGAAGCGTTTACGGTGATCGACGATTAGTCTGCGGCAGAATGCGCAGCAGCTCGGCAACGCTCCATGCCTGTGCGGGGCATCCGCGGGGGTTGTGCGGCGGATCGCCGTCGTAGATCTCCGAGAGTTGTCCGAGCCCGGCGGTCTTTAACTGTGACGCAAACCCCGCGAGCATTTCCTCAACGGCAGCTTCGTCATCGGTGAACGTTTTTCTATAAGCATCGATGAACGGCCCGATCAGCCATCCCCAGACAGTTCCCTGATGATACGCAGAATCCCGAAAGAGCGGCGAGCC
>JBBQGO010000424.1:0-1959 GCA_038323125.1 Pyrinomonadales bacterium | reverse complement strand
AAATGACGCTAGTCGTTCAGTCCGCGAAGAACCCCAAGGATCAGGACGAGTACACATATGAGAGTGGATGGGTTTCGGGCCCTGAGCCTGTAAAGATCCACACGGTTTTTGCGAATCATACACCGCATGCGAACAGTATTGACGAGATAAATTTCTCTGCAATACCCGCCATCGTCGAACGGGCAAAGCAATTGACCGATCCGGATGGAGCGACGGTCGACCTGATCTCGGTGGATACCGAGTATGCCAGGATGGGCGATCCCAGTTTAACCGGCAAGGAGGGCAATCAGTGGGACCTAACATTCCGGATCTTTGTCGAAGGAACTCGTACGCACCAATATTTTTGGGCAAACAAAAACGGAACCATGAACGAAACGGCCTACTAGGTTAGGAAAAGATATCGATGAATAAATACAACAACTGGATAGGCGTCGGAATCAAGGGCGGGGGCATTCTGGGAATCGGAGGCGTCGAGTACATGAGCGGAACGCTCCGTAACCTCGGGCTAATGCAGGAACATCATGACTTTCAGGTCGGGTCAGGCCGGATAGGGCTTGGCCTCGGCGGAGGCGTGGGAGCCATGGCCTGCATCGTGCTGGACTGCCCAAATTTATATAGCCTCAATGGCACAAAGGTAGACGATTGGAGCATCAATTTCGCCTTCGCGGTCAAATGGGACAGCATCGTAGATGCTCTTCGCGGCCGCAAATTCTTTAGCTCGGTCGCTAGATTGAGAGATTATGACAAGGTCACTCCCGACGACCTAAGCAATATTCGCGATGGCGTGTCTTATATTTGGAATGCCTCAAGTGCACCGGGCTTTCGTGCCGGGTCCGGCCCCCGATTGTTAACCATCGACGTTCCTTTTGCCGGAGTCGGATGCGAGCTTTCGGCGTCGGTTTCGAGCGGGTTGATCGAGATATTGAGCTGACGCGGAACGGCAAAAGAACCGTGCGGTCCTCGTCTCGGTATATAATGTTTCGGAGGCCAAACTATGTTTAGATCTGCATTTGTTGTAATCGCATTCTTATCAGTTCTCATTCTAAGTTCCCAGGCGAATGCGCAGATGGGAGCGATCGCGTCGGTCGATGAGCCGCCCGAGCGTTCCGGCCCGGCCGAAGGAGGTGGGACTCCAACCCTGGCGGCGAAAACTGCGGCGACCAAACGAACGCCGCCCCGGGCGACCACTCGTTCTACCCGAGCCAGAACGAGTTCGAGATCAACGGCCGTCTCCAAACCGCCGCCGGCAAAATCCAAGAAAGCCCCCGCAAATTATGACGGCTTTGTGGTCGGCGACAAATACACGTTTCTCAATTTTGAGGTCGTTTCGGCAGAGAAGCCTTACCATACGCGTGCCGCTAAGGCATCGGGTGCAAAAGGCCTCGTTCAGGTCGAGGTCCTGGTCGACGAAGACGGCAGCGTCCTGACCGCGAGGGGACGCACCGGAAATAAAGAACTTTGGCCCGAAGCCGAGCGAGCCGCCCTCGCTTCGAAATTTAACCAGCCGACCTTCGGCGGAAAGCGCGCCCGTGCTATCGGATTTCTCGTCTATCGTTTCGGCCCGGCCGAGGACTGAGATCGAATGAGCATGAAACGTAACTTTGTCGCTATCACGATCATTCTGTTCGGCTGCGTAGTTCTGCCAGCTCAGGAACCGATCATTCCGATCGTGCAGGGAAGCTACCTGGTCGGAGGAACACAGGGCGGACGTTGGTTGAAGCCGGCCCGCGTACCGCTCGGCTCATCGCCAAAGTTGCGCGCGATCAGCGACAAGGCAAGCTACGGAGAAATGTTCACCGGGCGAACAAACGAGAGATGGGACGCTTGCCCTGAAAATCGGATCGTCCGGTTTGATGACAGGGAAGAGCCAGACAGCGAGCTTCCTGAGCTGTTCCTAGGCGAAAAAGCGGGCTGGAATCTCGTGCCGCGGCGGTCCGTCAAGCTCGACAACGACGATAA
>JBBQGO010000423.1:0-2051 GCA_038323125.1 Pyrinomonadales bacterium | reverse complement strand
TTCGTAACCCGTGGCAACCTGCTCGCCGAAGTAATCGACGTAGTCAAAATCCATATCGACCGGGCCGACGTTGACGATCGGACCGGGGATCTTGGCGCCAAAGTGCAGCGTGATGCCTTCGTCGGGCTGGATGTGGATGACGATGCGGTTTGTCGTCAATTTTTCGATCGACGTGTCGCGAAACAGCATAAACGGAGCGCGTTTGAACTGGATAACGATACTCGAGTGTTTGGCGGGCATGCGTTTGCCGGTGCGAATGTAAAAGGGCACATCCGCCCAACGCCAGTTGTCGATCGACAGTCGGAGTGCGGCAAAGGTTTCTGTGTTCGAGTGCGGAGCTACCTTCTCTTCGTCGCGATAGCCAGCGACGGGCTTTTCAGCGATCGTTCCCTCGCCATACTGGCCGCGGACCGCGTAACGCAGAACATCCTCGGGCGTAAAAGGCTGTACCGCCTGCAGTATCTTTGCCTGCTCGTCGCGAACCGAGTCGGCTTCGAATGATACAGGCGGCTCCATCGCCGTCAGCGTCACCAATTGCAGGATATGGTTGGGGATCATGTCACGCAGGGCTCCGGCCGAATCGTAATAGCCGCCACGCTGTTCGACCCCGAGTTTTTCAGCAACGGTGATCTGGACGTGATCGACATAGTTGCGATTCCATATCGGTTCAAAGATGCTGTTGCCAAAGCGGAATACCAGGATGTTCTGGACCGTTTCCTTGCCGAGATAGTGGTCGATGCGGTAGATCTGCCTCTCTTTGACCATCCGTAACAAGTCGGCGTTGAGCCGCTGGGCGGATTCCAGGTCGCGGCCAAAAGGCTTTTCATAGATAAACCGACGCCAGAGACCGGTCTCCTCTTTGCCAAGGCCGTTCTTGACTATCTTCTGCGTTACTTTGGCAAACAGGTCGGGCGGCGTAGCAAGATAATAAAAATAGTTGTCAGGTATCTGATGTGCCGCCGTGACCTCGCCCAAAAGTGTTTTTAGGTCGCTGAAGAGTTTCTTGTCATCGTCAAAGTCACCGCCCGTGTAATAGGTGCGTTCTTCAAACCATTTGATCAGCTTTTCGTCCGGCCCGCCGGGGATGAATTCGCGCAGGTGTCCGATCATCTGCTTCCTGAAATCCTCGGAGCTCAGCTCTTGCCGGCCCACACCGACGATCGCGAACTTATGCGGCAGGAAATCGTCCTTCGCCAGATTGTAGAGCGCAGGGAAGAGCTTGCGTTTAGTCAGGTCGCCGGTCGCACCGAAGATGACCATCACACAGGGATCGGCCGTTTTGTGAAGTTGATCCATATTTTAAACTGTCCTTATCAGAATCAGACAATTGTAACCCATTATGCAAAATGTTGAGTATCGAGTGCGGAGTGCGGAGTGGGGAGTGCCGAGTTGAAAGGCGAATGCCCGCGAAACACACGAAACCAGCAGATACCATGCATTAGCCCGCACGGAGTAAAGTATTTCTTGAGTGCGAGATCCTTTTGGAGCCTCCGGGTTCTCTCTGTGATCTCCGTGCTCTCTGTGGTGAAACTTCCGGCAGAGCTTTTCCGAAATCCGCTTTCACTCTAACCACGCGTATGCATGCCGCCTAAAGGCGGGACTCAAAGCGGATGCTGATCAGATGCCGAGTTGTTCGCGGAGTTCGAGTTCGCGTTTGTTCATTTGACCGTCGTCCGTTTCGAGATTGTTGGGTTCGGATCAAACGCCGAACTTTTGCTCGCATCGCACGAGCGATCGTTCGAGGTCGGTGACGATGGTTTTGTCATACTCCTCGAGTACGTTCCTGCTTTTAAGCAACGCGAACATCTCCAGTCCAGTCCTGATGTGGCCCGCGGCTTTGTCGTATTGCCGTAACTTTTCGTAGACGGACCCCATTTTTTGATTAGCGACACCGATGCTGCGAAGGGCCATATTGTCCGTTGGGTCCATTTCGCGTAATGTGCCGTGAAACGCGGCGGCCTGTTCATAGCTTTGCAAAGCTCCGGGCAGATCGCCCTTTCCAACTTGTGCGTCACCCAGGCGGGTCAGGTTGTTTGCCAAATTTAGTTTGT
>JBBQGO010000422.1:0-2073 GCA_038323125.1 Pyrinomonadales bacterium | reverse complement strand
ATCGTTGCCGTGTTCCTGTTTCTCAACCTGATCACCATTACGGTCGGTATCTATCAGATCGTTGTCGTACAGCCAGGCGCCTTTCCTGCATGGCAGGCGAACGTCTGGGCTCATCCACAGGTCGGCGGCAGTGTGATATTTCTGATCGCCGCCTCGTTAATGGTGTTTCCGAAGCTAGCTCTGGGGCTGTCAGGTTTCGAAACGGGTGTCGTGGTAATGCCGCTGGTGAAGAGTGATATGCCGCAGCCGACCGGTGATGATAAGGCTATCCACTTGTCTTCGATCGCACCGGAATCGACGCCCCCGGATGTTCGATCGCACATTGAGGGCCGTATACGCAATGGTAAAAAGCTGCTTACCGGTGCCGCAATCATAATGAGCTTTTACCTTGTCGGGAGCAGCATCATTACGTCGATGCTTGTCCCTTACTCGGAAATTCAGCCCGGCGGAAAGGCCTATGGCCGCGCGATCTCATACTTAGCCCACAACTATCTCGGACTGGGATTCGGCACCGTCTATGACATTTCGACAATAACCATCTTGTGGTTTGCCGGTGCCTCGGCAATGGCCGGTTTGCTCAATATCGTCCCGCGGTATCTGCCGCGATACGGTATGGCTCCAGACTGGGCCAAAGCTACGCGTCCATTAGTGCTGGTATTCACTGCAATTTGCTTCCTTGTAACAGTACTCTTCCAAGCCGAAGTGAACGCTCAGGGCGGAGCTTACGCGACCGGTGTGCTAATGCTGATGACCTCAGCCGCTGTGGCGGTGACGATCTCGTCGAGACGCAAGGGAGAAAAGCGTTGGATAGCATTTATGGCGATCACGTTCGTGTTCGTGTTCACGACTATCGTCAACATGGTGGCCCAGCCGAGCGGTATCCAGATTGCCTCACTGTTCATTTTCGGGATAATCGCAACTTCGTTCATTTCGCGGGCCCTCAGAACTACTGAGGTTCGAATTGACAACATCGAGTTCGATGCAAAAGCGCTTGAATTTATCAACGATATAGCTGAGGGCGAGATACGGATCGTCACGAATCGGAGAGAGACGGGCGATGTTTCGGAGTACAGATTCAAAGAACACGAAAAGCGTATCGATAATCATATTCCCTCGACCGACCCCGTTCTTTTTTACGAAGTGGAACTTGGTGACGCCTCGGAATTTAAGGGTGGCCTGACGATTCGCGGTGTGGATGTCGATGGTTACAAGATCCTCAGGACCGAGTCGCCGGCCGTGCCGAACGCGATCGCTGCATTGTTGCTGCATCTCCGGGACCGCACCGACAAGATCCCGCACGTATATTTTGGCTGGAGTGAGGGAAATCCGATCATGTACCTCGCTCGATACATTCTATTTGGCGAGGGCGACACGGCACCTGTTACGCGCGAGATATTACGACAGGCCGAAGACGACCCGGAGTTGCGTCCGAACGTACACGTTGGGGGTTAAGACTGATCGTTGGGACGAAGGATCGTTGGGTTCATTTCGAGAAAACACGAGCGACAAAAGACCGGACGGCCTTGGGATGGATAAAAAGGTACTGTCGTAGCCTCGCTGCACTGAGCACATTTCACTGACACTTCAATTCGCTGGCGGATCCCGGTTTCCTGAGCTGCCGCGATCGACGCGAGGCGGGCGTTCTTCGCCTGTTTACACTCTTTACAACGCTTAGGCGGGTTTAGAAGGTTTTTGTCGCGGAAGAATTCCTGCTCACCGGCGGTCCAGATGAAATCCGAATCGCAGTCGATACAGAGTATCGACCTGTCGTCGAATTCAGAAACTTGCTCGGACGGATTGTGAGCCGGTACTCCGTTCTCTTCAAAATTGCTCACAGACATATCGAGTCTCTCCCAATTCTCTGTTCGTTTCGATGACTCGAAAGTCGGTTGCCGATTAGCCGATGCAATGCACTTTATGACGGCATAGGTTCGCTCGCGGATGCGAGTTGTGTATAGTAAATTCTATCCGAGCGAACAGTATGGAAGACCGTTCAACAGGTACTTGAAACAATTTCTGACCTTATAACTAACGGATATTTCTGTCAAGTTTGCGGTCTTCCGAGGGTTTTGT
>JBBQGO010000421.1:0-2124 GCA_038323125.1 Pyrinomonadales bacterium | reverse complement strand
CGACACCTTCTCGGCGGTCCGTTTCAGTGTTACCGCAGATGACCCGGTTTCCAGCACCTTTGAGCCGTCTTCGTCCTCAGCGGCCGGCGCGAGCTCGGTCTTCTTTGGCTTTTCGGTCGCGATCTGTTTAGCGCGGCTCAGGATGCCCTCGTATTTTTCGACAACGCGATCCGTCATTGCCTTGAGATCGTCCGCTGTGATCACCGCCTCGCGGATCAGGCGTTCCGCGTAAAGATGTCGCGAGCCCGGATGAGCTTTCACGCGGGCGTACATTACGGGCTGGGTATAGCTGGGTTCATCGCCCTCATTATGTCCCAGGCGGCGGAAGCCAACGAGATCGAGCACGACGTCTTTATTGAAAGCGTGACGGTAGTCGATAGCGATCTGTATCACACGGTAAGCGGCCTCGGGGTCATCGCCGTTGATGTGGAAGATCGGGGTCTGTGTGATCTGCGCCGCGTCAGTAGAGTAGATCGAACTGCGAGCTGAATCCACGCCCGTGGTAAAGCCGATCTGGTTATTGATGACGATATGGATGGTGCCGCCCGTTCGGTAACCGGGTAGATTAGCGAGCTGCAGTGTTTCCATTACGATGCCCTGCCCGGCGAATGCGGCGTCACCGTGCAGCAAAACCGGCATTATCTGGTCGTAAACTTCCTCACGAGGCTTTTGGCCGCCGTTCCTCAGGTCGTCCTGACGCCCGCGAGCCATACCCTCGACAACGGGATTAACGAATTCCAGATGGCTCGGATTACACGCCAACTGAATGCGTATCTCTTTGCCCGCTCGCGTCTGGCGAACGCCGACGGCGCCCTGATGATATTTGACGTCGCCCTCATCGGCAGGAAAGCTCGGGTGCGAGGTGCCTTCAAAGACGGTGAAGATGCGTTCGGCCATGTCGCCGGTTTCGGGGTCGCCGACGATGTTTGACAGAACGTTTAGCCGTCCGCGATGGGCCATTCCCATGAATATCTCGCTCACGCCGCGGGCAGCTGAGCCCTCGACCAGTTGGTCAAGCATTGGGATCACGGTCTCGCAACCCTCAAGCGAAAAGCGTTTTTGGCCGAGATATTTCTTATGCAGAAACTGCTCGAACTGTTCGGCCTCGATGAGCTTTTGGAGCAGATCTTTACGGATGTTCGCGTCCAGCGGCTGCTGGTCAACGAACTGTTCGCGAATCCGCATTCTGATCCACTCTTTTTCGTCCTTGCTTTGAATGTGACGATACTCTATCCCGACCTTGCCGCAATACGCCTTTCTGAGAATGTCTAAAATGCGGCGTAGGGTAGCTGTCTTTTCCCCGTGGAGTCCGCCAGTGATGAACTCTCGATCGAGGTCCCAGATCGTTAAGCCGAAATTTTCAAGGTCGAGTTCCGCGTCCTTATGCGTCGTCATATTGAGCGGATCAATATCTGCCAGCATATGACCGCGAATTCGATATGCGTTGATGAGCTGTAGGACGTTCGCCTGTTTTTCTGTCTGTTCGCTCATCCGGTCGTTGCCGAAAAGCGACGGATTATGGTCTTCAGCCCAGCGCAGCGGTGGATGAAGCAGGTCGATCGAACTAAAGATCTCGTCGTAAAAGCCGTGTTGTCCGATCAGGAATTCGTGGATCTTGGCGAGGAAAAGTCCGCTTTCGGCACCCTGGATAACGCGGTGATCGTATGTGCTGGTAAGCGTGATGATCTTGCTGATACCCAGCTGCGAGAGGGCAGCGGAGGTCATGGCCTGGTACTCTGCCGGGTACTCGATGGCTCCGGTGGCAATGATCGCGCTCTGACCGGACATTAGTCGCGGGTTCGATGACACCGTGCCGATAGTTCCGGGATTTGTTAATGAGATGGTCGTTCCACCGAAATCGGGGATCTCGAGCTTTCCATCTCGAGCCTTCTGAACCGTTTCGTTATACGCGGCGAAGAACTGCGAGAAACTCATCTTTTCGCAACCCTTAATGTTCGGTACGAGAAGATTGCGGGAGCCGTCCTTTTTTTGAATATCGATAGCTATTCCGAGGTTAACGCCCGAATTTTCGATTCGGGAAGGAGCACCGTTTACAACGCCATAGCCATTGTTCATCGCGGGGTACACAGCGGCCGCCTTTACGATCGCCCACGCGATAAGATG
>JBBQGO010000420.1:0-2131 GCA_038323125.1 Pyrinomonadales bacterium | reverse complement strand
GGCACAAATCCATTAAGTGACGGAATGATCTTGCCCGCGCGGCCAAATTTCTTTCCGGCTACGAGCATCCTGTCCTTGATCCGCTCAACCAAAACGAACATTTCGTCCAGATCTTCGTCCGTTTCGGTCGGCAGGCCGACCATCATATATAGCTTGACGGTAAGCATCCCACGGTCAAAAACGGCACCGCAAATATCGACTATTTCGTCATTTGTAAGGTTCTTGTTTATGACGCGGCGAAGACGGTCGGAACCTGTCTCCGGTGCGACGGCGATCTGCTGGTCGCGTGATTCGACCAAAGCGTCGAGCAACTCGTCCGAGATCTGGTCGAGCCGTAAACTCGATACCGAGATGCGGTAGTCCATAGAGCGCAGCTCACGCAGGATCGTCGAGATCTCAGGGTGATCGCATACAGCGGTCGAGACCAGGCCGATCTTGTCGGTTTTCGAACGCCATTCGCGCGCCTTTGCCAGGATGTCCTTGGCCGGAACCACACGAGGAGGGTAATAGTTATAGCCGGCCCAGCAAAAGCGGCAGCCCTGTGAACAGCCGCGCGAGATCTCGACAAGCAGGCGGTCGCCCATTTCGGCCCCGGGCGACCATATCGAGGTCGAGGGACAGAAGGTCTCCTGACTGACCAAAAACTCCGCCAGTTCGGTTTCCCCGCGTTTTAGGGCACGCCGCAGCGTACCTTCCTTCGGATTTACCGAAGCAAGGGCGCGTCCCACGCGTCGCGGAACGCCCTTTTCATTTGGGACGTAGTCAAAAACGGTCCCATCCTCGTTATAAATCACATCGTAGAATGACGGAACGTAAAAGCCTCGGCCGATCCTTGAAAGGGCCAGCAGAATGTCGGTCCGCGATCCGTTATCGAGGATGGCATCAACCAACTGAAAAGCCAGCACTTCGCCCTCGCCAACGGCGATCACATCGGTGAAATCGGCGATAGGCTCTGGGTTCAAAAACGAGGCGGCACCGCCCATAATTACGAGCGGATGATCTTCATTACGGTCCTCTGCCCAGACAGGAATATCAGCCAGCCTCAGCATTCGGGCCATATTCAAATAATCGGTTTCGAACGAAATGGAAAACGCCACCACGTCAAAATGCTTGACCTTCGACTGGCTCTCGAGCGAAAGCAGGGGCGTGCCGGCCTTTTCGTACTCGGCCATTTCAGCCTTGTCCGGAAGGAACACGCGTTCGCAGATCACGCCCGGGATCGAGTTGAAAAGCTCATACATCGTATGAAGCCCGAGGTTAGCCATCCCGATCGAATGGGTGTTTGGGTAACAGAGAGCGATGCGCAGCCCGGCTTCGCGCGAGATCACATAACCTTCCTCGGCAGCCAGTTTGCGTTTATAACTCTCTACGATGCGTTTACTCATTAGTACTCATTAGATCCCCAATCAATCAGAATAGCAGAACGAACCGCTGAACGGAACCAATTTCGACATCACTGGCTCCTGTCGATATCCTGTATGGCCCGTATTGCCTGTCTGAACTTACTTTTTCTTCTCGGGTTTGGGTGTGGTGTAAAATGGACGGTGGCGGACGACGTAGGTTTTTTCGTCGGTCACGCCGTCACCATCGACGTCAACTTTGACCTCTATCTTATATTTTTTACCCAGCTCGTATTTATCGTTAAGATCGTACGCAAGGGAATACTGGCTTCGGAGCATCGCATTGATGGTGTTGAGATAGTCAGGCACCTCACTCGAAAAAGTCATCGGAAAATGCATTCCGCCCGACTCCTTCGCCAGCGTATTCATCGTGTTTTGGGCCTGAAGAAAGGTTAGCCTGCCGGGCATACCGCTTATTTCGTCCATGGGACCGAGCAGATGCTCATACTTTTTGTAGAAAAGATTGCCGGTGCTGATGATGTAGATCGGGACGCCTGCTTCCTGGATGATCCGGCGGACCTCGTCATAGCTTGTCCTGCTAAAAGTATTGATACCCGAAGCGACGAGGATGATGGCGCGGCGTTT
The DNA here is from genome assembly GCA_038323125.1 of Pyrinomonadales bacterium. Taxonomy (GTDB): domain Bacteria; phylum Acidobacteriota; class Blastocatellia; order Pyrinomonadales; family Pyrinomonadaceae; genus OLB17. Next base: position 146 of record JBBQGO010000420.1, on the reverse strand, counting down.
TGATTTAACGTCGACCATCCCGCCAAATTCGGCCGTGCGGCTCTTTTCGTTCTCCAACACTACTGAGTCGCCCTTGCCGCCAACCAATGCGAACTTTAATGAGTCGAACAGATTATTTTCTGTGAATGCCGGCGAATTTCTGAGCA
>JBBQGO010000419.1:0-2157 GCA_038323125.1 Pyrinomonadales bacterium | reverse complement strand
AACCACGTGGATCGCGAACAGCGATGAGGGCAGTCGGCGTCAGGAACAAAAGCGAAAATGCCCCCTCGGTTTCCTTTAGCACCGCCCTGATCGCCTCGACGGCGTCTTTTGAAGGCGTCCGGGCGATGGAGTGCAGGATCGTTTCGGTATCGGATGTCGACGAAAAAATTGCACCGGCCTCCTCTAATTCGAGACGCTTTTGACCGGCGAAAGGCAGGTTACCGTTGTGGCAAACAGCGATCTTGCCGTGTTGACAGGTGACGGAAAAGGGCTGGACCTCTTCGATAGTGTTCTTACCGCTGGTCGAATAACGCGTATGCCCGATAGCACTGGTCCCGATCAGGGATCTTAAGACATCCTCGCGCAAAACGTCGGCCACCAGGCCGATCGAACGAAACTGATGCAGTTGGTCGCCGTCAGAAGAGACGATGCCGCACGCCTCTTGCCCGCGGTGCTGCAGAGCAAACAGGCCGAGCTGCGTGAGTGTAGCTGCCTCGGGGTGGCCAAAGATCCCAAAGACACCGCACTCCTCATGTAATTTATCGAGAACCAATTCCATCTAAGTCTATTTTGCCACATCGCACTCTATCGGAACCACCGAAGCGAGCGGTTGGGCGATCTTGGTTTACCGCAGATCGAATTTGCCGGCTTTCTCGCCCGTACCGCGGATCGAGATGATCAGAGATTTTGATGTCGGTGTTCCGCTGCGGTCGGCGACGCTGTCGAGCGGGACGAGCGGATTGGTCTCGGGAAAATAAGCGGCGGCGCACCCCCTTGGGATGGGATACGGGACCACTATAAAACGGCGGGCGTGGCGTTCGCCGTCGGTAAAGTGGCTGGTGATGTCAACAACATCACCGGTTCCGAGGCTGAGGCTCTTGATGTCGTCAGCGTTGAGAAAGATCACACGCCGCGAGCCCTCGACGCCGCGATATCGGTCACTATGGCTGTAGATCGTCGTATTGAACTGGTTGTGCGACCGGATAGTCGTCAGGATCAACTGCCCATCAGCGAGTTTGATCGGCTCAAGTGTCGTTACCGTAAACTGCGCCTTGCCCGTCGCCGTGTCAAAATCGCGCTGACGCGGCCGGCACGGAAGGTAAAACCCGCCGGGCTCGCGGATCTTTCGGTTATATTCGCCAAACTCCGGGATGACGTCGGCGATGGCATCGCGGATCTTGTCGTAATCGGCAGCCATTGCGTCCCAGTCGACAGTTGTCGCTGCCCCTAGCGTGGCCTTTGCCAGGTTGGCGACGATCCACGTCTCACTACGCAGATGTGTAGACGCGGGTTTGAATATTCCCCTCGACATCTGGACATTTAGCATCGTGCTCTCGGTCGAAACAAACTGTTCGCCGCCCGCCTGCATATCGATCTCGGAACGGCCCAGGCACGGCAAGATAAGTGATCGCTCGCCGGTGGCGAGTGCGGTGCGATTGAGTTTGGTGATGACCTGAGCTGTCAGGCGGCATTGTTTCAACCCTGCTAGAACGAGGTCCGTATCGGGTGCGGCACTGAGGAGATTGCCGCCCATCGCAAAAAATACCTTTACGCGGCCGTCGTGCATGGCGGCAATGCTCTCAACAGTGTTGTAGCCATCGTGCTGAGGCGGCGTAAAATTGAATACCCTCTCAAGCGACGCAAAGAATCGCGGATTGACCCTTTCCCAGATGCCCATCGTTCGGTCGCCCTGCACGTTCGAGTGGCCGCGAACCGGACAGAGCCCGGCGCCCTCTATGCCTATCTGTCCACGGAGCAGATGCAGGTTGACGACGTCCTGGATCGTCTCGACGGCTTTCTTATGCTGAGTCAGGCCCATTGCCCAACAGGTGATGACGCGGCCGGCACCAATGTACATTTCGGCTGCGGCCGTGATCGCGTCTTTGCTTAAACCGCTCTCGGTCAGGATCTCATTCCACGCGGCTGCTTCGACGCTGTCGACAAACTCGTCATATCCAGATGTGTGTTCTGCGATAAACGCGATGTCGAGAACACCGCCCCCCGAGCTCCGTTCGCGTTCAAGCAGCACTTTCATCATGCCTTTCAAGACCGCCATGTCACCACCGATCTTGACCGGAAGATGCAAGTCCGCAAGCTGGGTAGGTTTGTTGCCGAGCAATGCGATCGGAAACATAAGCGGGTTTGAGTAGTGCTGTG
>JBBQGO010000418.1:0-2233 GCA_038323125.1 Pyrinomonadales bacterium | reverse complement strand
ATAAAATATCTCACAAAGTTGCGTGAATTGAAAGTTTGAGGTCCGGGTCGATCGCCACTGTCACGCTGATCCTGAGCCCCCATTATCGACTGTCGGCCATCGCAGCGACCAGAGCAACGCCGACATGATCACGCTGCCCGTGACATCGAGCAGGACGTCCCACCCGGACCCCGTGCGCGATGCCGAAAAGCTCTGATTCACCTCATCGACAGTCGCAACTGTGGCGGCGAGCGCCACGGGCAGGATGTAGCGCAGGTCACGGAGTTTTACATTAGAGGATCCGGCGAGAGCCCTTACGGCCAGGGAGGCGAGCACCGCGTATTCGATAAGATGAGCACCCTTACGTATGTAACCGTGGTAGAGTTCTATCGTCTCGAACGGTGCGGACGGGAAAAGGAACTGCAGCAGCGGCCGGATAAAGCGTGAGGTCTCAGAGATCGAGCCTCCATCGCTCGATAAATAAAAGATAACGCCGATCCACAAAAAGACCGGCGCGTAGCGACCAAGTCGCCCGCGCCGTATTTCCATATCAGGTTTCTGCAATCGATTTAAGCCGCAGCGGCACCGCTCACGACCTCGATGATCTCTTTGGTGATAGCGGCCTGGCGAATGCGGTTCATATTGAGAGTAAGCGAATCGATCAACTCACCGGCGTTCTTCGAGGCTGAATCCATGGCTGTCATACGCGATCCCTGCTCTGAGGCAACAGACTCGAGCATACCCTTATAGATCTGGGTCACGACCTGCTTAGGCAGCAGCCTGCCAAAGATCTCGGCCGCCGGCTGCTCATAAATGTACTCGGCTTCAGAAATGCCCTCGGCGTCGCCGCCGGCAGGCGCCTTACGCGTGATCGGCAAGAGCTGTTCGATCACGGGCTTTTGCGAAAGCACGGTCTTGAACTCGGTAAACACGACAAACACCTTGTCGATCGAGGTGTCCTCGGTAAAGGTCTCAATGATCTTATTTGATATCGTCACTGCGTCGGCGTAAACGACTTGTCCGGAACCCGTCAGGCCGACGTACTCCTCAGCAAACTTGATCTCGCGGCGTTTGAAAAAGTCACGCCCCTTGCGTCCCACGGCGATCATCTCGGACATCTTGCCTTCGTTTTCTTTCAGGAAAGCCTGGGTCGCTTTGATCACATTGGCGTTAAAAGCCCCGGCCAGCCCCTTATCCGCGCTGATGAGCACGACCAGATAGTTCTCGTCGCCGCGCTGGTCTAACAGCGGGTGCGAAAACTCGCCCGCGACCTTTGAGCTCAGATCGCCGAGCACCTCAGACATCTTGCCAGCAAACGGACGCGATGCGGTCACGCGATCCTGTGCCCGCTTGAGCTTGGCCGCCGCAACCATCTTCATGGCCTTGGTGATCTGCTGTGTATTTTTGACCGACTTGATGCGTCGGCGCATATCCAAAAGACTTGCCATCCGTATTTACCTGTTCTTCAAAAATTCCTCAAGAGTAACCTTGATGTCATCCGCGATCTTTCGCAACAAGAACGGCGAAATGTCCCTGCCTTGGTGGTCCGGAACCCGTTGTGAATCTTCCGTCGGAATGACGAAACTGTCTGTGCGATCCCCGTTGCCGAACCTGAGTGAAACCTTGCTTCTCCAAAAGCCGGATTACTTCTCTGGGTTTGAGGACCGGTGCTTTACCCACGTTAGCTCAGCGCGATCAACTGCGTTCCGACAAATTCTGATTCAAGTTCCGGTTCCCCGTCCTCGAGTAGCATTTCAACCACTTCCCGAAGATTTTCGTTCAGCTCGTCCAGAGACTCACCTTGCGAGTGGGCCCCCGGAAACCCAGGCACATACCCGACGAACAAACCGGTTTCCGCGCATTTCTCGACGACAGCAGTAAATGAATTTGTGGTCATAGATTAGACGCTTGCCGCCGCCGCCGTTTCCCATCTCGTCGCTTTGAAATCTTCGATAGCTTCGCGCATGGCGGCTTTTAGGTCGTCGTCGATCGACTTCTTTTCGCGAAGCGTGTTCAACATGCCGGGGTGCGAGCTTTCCGCAAAGGTTGTCAGCTCCTCTTCAAACCTCTTCAGGTCTTCGACCGCGACGTCGTCAGCCAGTCCATTGGTCACCGCCCAGATGATGAGGACCTGTTCGATGACATCCATCGGCTTATACTGAGGCTGCTTAAGGATCTCGGTCAATCTTTTTCCGCGTTCGAGCTGTGACTGGGTCGATTTATCCAGGTCGGAGCCGAACTGGGCAAAGGCGGC
>JBBQGO010000417.1:0-2265 GCA_038323125.1 Pyrinomonadales bacterium | reverse complement strand
GACGGGATTCTTAAAGAAAGATCCGGCGCTTCTCGAGTTGGGGTCGCCTGCATCGATGACCATCGATTTTTTTCGCCTGATCGCGAGAACGGCGTCACGTACGTCAGCCAGAACAGGCCTCCTATCGTCGAAGTGCTCAATAAGATCCTTGTAAGCTACCTTGGGAGTTCCTCCTCGCTTCAATTCAAAGCTCACGTTGTAAACGATGTACCGTCCGCGTTGCGAGGAGTTGAAGATACTTTGTCGATACGCAAACTGGCATTCCGCATTCGAGAAAACTAACGGTTCCATCGTTACAGAATCTATACATCGCACCGCGACGATGGTTTCTGAGACTTCCTGCCCATACGCCCCAACATTCTGCACGGGCGTGCCGCCGACCGACCCCGGGATCCCGCTTAAACATTCAACGCCGGCAAGTTCGTTCTGGACACAGAAGCGAACAAGATCGTCCCAGTCCTCGCCCGCACCCGAAGTGATCCTTTCGACCTTTGCCTCACCGCCGCCGTAACTTACGTTAACAGTCTGAATTTTTCTGTCGGCCGAAAGATCCATCGCGATATGGATGACTAACCCGTCGAATCCGGCGTCAGAAACGAGTATGTTGCTGCCGCCCCCCAGGACGAATACCGGCAATCGGTTGGCTGCAGCAAACTCCAACGCAGCCAATAACTCACCTTCGCTTTGCGCTCGTATGTAGTATTTAGCTGGCCCGCCGACACCCAAAGTGGTAAGCGGGCCAAGCAGAATATTGTTATCGATCCGGATTTGATCTGGCACAGACTCAGACATAAAAAAGGGAGAAGGTCTATTCTAACCATCTCCCTCAAATTTGATAAGAGCGGTTTTCTAGCTCCGCACAAGGCCACCGGTCAACGATTCTAGCTTCGCCGCAAGATCGTTTCTTCCAAGCGAACGGAGTTTTGTGTGAGCTTTTTTCACTTCGTTTATTTTTCCGTTCTTGAATTCGGAACGGCCAAGATTGTAATGAGCTTCGGCGAACTTGTCGTCCCGGCCAACGGCCCGTTTGAACTGCGTAGTCGCCTCTTTGAAATTACCGTCGTTGAAATATGCGATACCGAGTTCGTTGACGGCAAAGATCCAGTCCGGCTCCTTGGCAACAACATCCGACAACGTCTTGATCGCGCCTTTATGATCCCCCAGATCGGTATATACCATTCCGAGATTTAGGAGGGCTCCTTCGCGGTATTCCGCATTAGAACCGACCGCCTGGAGCAGACTAGCTCGGGCCTTCTCTAATTTGACCCGACCTTCATCCGTTTTCTTGTCAATAATGTCTGATTTGCCGGCATTGTAATACGCCCACCCGAGGTTTGCCATGTCGACAGTGTCGGCGCTTATTTTGGCCGCCTTCTCCAGGGCTCGGACGGCAACATTCCATTTGCAGGCGACGGCGCGTGTCATATTGATCTCACACTGCTTCGCGATCGAGTAGGCAATACGGTTGTAAATGTCCGCCGTCAGTTCACGGATCTCAACGTTTGTCGCGAAATCAGGTCGTCGTTCAAAGAACAGCACAGCCAGATTATAGTTACTCTCAGCCAGATTGTATTTATTGTTTGCTAGAGCCGGATCCTCGATCTGACGATATGCGTCGCCCAAATTTGCGACTACCTCGGCATTATCGTTTCGAAGCTTTTTAGCTTCTTCTAGAGCTTTTACAGCTTCCCCGTAATTATCGAGTTCAAATTGAGCAGTACCAAGGCCGTACCATGCCTCGAAATACTTCGGATCTATCTCAATAGCTTTCTTGAAATCGGCGAGGGCGTCGTCATTCCGATCTAAACGGGTGAGCGATTCGCCGGTATAATAGAATGCCTTAGCATTGGTCGGATCAAGTGTCTTGGAAAGTGAAAAAGCCTCTAGAGCATCAGCGTCTCGCTTTTGCTGTAGCCTTACCAACCCAAGAAACTGTTGCGAAACTGCATTCTTGTCATCAATGCTGACGGACTTCGTTAAAAATTCGTCGGCTTTGGCGAAATTCCCCTGTTGGTAATAGAGAATTCCAAGCGGAACGTAGACCTCGGTCAGATCGCTGTCGGCCTCAAGAGCCTTTTCGTAGTTTGCTACGGCTTCCGGTTCTTGATCTCTTTCTGACTGGATCTCGGCGAGACCGAAGTATGCCGGAGCGTTCTTTGCATTGATGCTGAGAGCCTCTTCGAAAAACTTCTTGGCAACATCGTAGGATTCCTGGGTCAGGAGTTCATTTCCCTTGAGGGCCAAAACTTCGCTCAGGCCTTGACG
>JBBQGO010000416.1:0-2267 GCA_038323125.1 Pyrinomonadales bacterium | reverse complement strand
TGGCTTCGATCGGCGATCCGAACACGGTCACGTTCTTCCGTTCTGCGTCAAAACCGTTTCAGGCGATGCCTTTTCTCACGAGCGGCGCCGCGGATGCGTTCGGCTTTTCCGACGAAGAGGTCGCTCTCGCCTGCGCCTCACACTCGGGCGAATCACGACACGTTCGCATTGCGCAATTGATGATAGAGCGTCTTGGTTTGACGGAAGCTCATCTCCACTGCGGAACGCATTTGCCGTTCTATGAAAAAGAAGCCGAACGGATGCTCAAGGCCGGTGAGCACGCGACGCAGTTTCATAACAACTGCTCGGGAAAGCACGCGGCAATGCTGGCGCTCGCGAAACACATCGAGGTAGACACTGCCGACTACGAGCATCTGGACAACCCGGTTCAGCAAGAGATCTTAGATGCAGTAGTTGAAATGACCGCTACGCCGCGCGATGCGGTCGAGCTAGCGATCGACGGCTGCGCCGCTCCGAATTTTGCATTGCCGATCAGCGGGATGGCACTCAGTTTTGCCCGTCTGGTCCGACCCGACAGCTTATCGGACTCAACAAGGAAGGCGTGTGAACGAATAGTGTCAGCGATGCTGCGGTTTCCGGAATTGATCGGCGGCACCGAAAGGCTCGATACGATGCTCATGCAGGCGGCCGCCGGCCAGTTGATATCAAAGGTTGGAGCTGACGGCGTCTGGCTTTGCGGCGTGCTCCCGTCGGAACGTTATCCGCTTGGCCTCGGCATTGCGCTAAAGGTGGAAGACGGCGACGACAAACGGGCTCGTCCCGTGATCGCCGTAGCTATCTTAAAACAGCTCGGGCTGCTCGGCCCGGACGCACTTCCGGACCTTTCACCGATGCCGATCAAGAACCGTCGCAGCGACATTATCGGCCGGGTCGAATCGGCAGTTCACGACGCCCTTTAGAAAGTTGCGCCGATGTGAGCCGGGCGTTGATTTTCGACAGCACGAATCATCGTCGAGTGAATTCCCAGGTGAACGTCGTGATCTCGCCATCTTGGCTTCGCAGTGTCACGGAACCCTTGACTGTCTTCGATCCAGCGTCTATCGGGAAAGAGAACGTGTAGCTTCCGCCGGGAACTGGAGCATCCTCATTGATCGCCTGATTCGTGTTTGCCCGGTCATGATCGGGACATGGGCTGCGATGAATGTAATCATGCAGAGTGGTTCCGTTGATCTCCGGCAGTGAGAACGTGACGGATCCGTTCGCAGAATCTGCCTCGAGATACACGCGCGTTTCGCGATCGTAAAATGCGGTGGTCGTACTAGTGCGAAGGATCTCTTTCGGGCCTTTATACGGCACGGCGTTCGGGCCGCAATGGCCTTCATCCACCAGATAGCGATCGTATTCATGATCGATCAGCTCCTGCGATCCTCTGACCGCCGCAATGTACGCGTTACTAGCGTCGACGGTGGCATCGAGCTTTCCCGTCAGCTGCAGTTCAACCTTCGTCACTGTCTCAACATGCCCGCCGTTTTCTGCTAGATTCGCACCGGAGCGCTTCTCCCGCTCTTCCCGCTTTTTGCCTTCAACGCGGATCGAGCCTGACCATCCACCATCGCCTTCCTGTTTTTCCTTTTCAACCCGAAAGTCGACCTGGCCCTTCCCGATCCCGCGGTTTGAAACAGACTCCGCGTGAAAACCGACGAATTCGTCAGACGTAACAGTGAATGCGAATGTCGCTGAGGGTTGTCCCGCTTGTTCCTCCGGTGTTACCTCGCCGCCAAATGCCTCACCTTTAAGCCTGGCGTTTAGTTTTGTTTTATCGAAGATATGGACCGATTCAGCCGAGATCGCCACCTGTTCTCCCATTTCGAGATCGAGCTTTGGCACCTTGCAGATAACCTCGACGCAGCCGTAATTCCTCCAATTCTTTTCAGCGGTTTTGTACATGTCATTTGCTGAATTCCATATGGTCGGGATCATCGAACCGATGGCTTTTCCAATGACGTCCGACTGTGCCTGGCTCATTACGGTGAGCGTGCGGCCCTCTGCTCGTCCTATCTTCGCGGGTGTTCTTTCGCCCCCGTATTTGCCATCGCTGATCTCGATCGTGTTGCCTGGTATGTTGTAGTTGATCCCGTACCGGCCGTCGCTGATCTTGATCTCTTTGATCACGCCGCGTTCGAGAGCGGTCTCATAACCGGAATTGGTGGTGTAGGCGTCAACCGTCATATCGTAGTGGGTCAGCACGGCCTGATCGTTTACTTTCCCAAGGAGTTTGGCTTGCAGATCGAACTCGCTTGTCATCT
>JBBQGO010000415.1:0-2298 GCA_038323125.1 Pyrinomonadales bacterium | reverse complement strand
ACCGCGCTGCCTGAGTTCGAGTGATTTGAGGATCTCCCAGCCGACACGTACCTCTTCGTGCGGTTCGGCGGCGAGGGAAACTCTGATCGTGTCCCCAATTCCCTCGTGCAGAAGCACGCCGAGCCCAATAGCAGACTTGATAGTACCGCCAAAGGGCGTCCCGGCCTCGGTCACCCCGAGATGCAAAGGGTAGTCGACCTGTGCCGCCATCAGGCGATAGGCTGCGACCATGCGGTTTACGTCCGACGCCTTGAGCGAGATGATAATATCGCTAAAACCGAGGTCCTCGAGAATGCGTATGTGCCGCATACCGGATTCGACCATGGCCTCAGGCGTCGCGGTTCCGTATTTTTTTAGCAGGTCCTTTTCGAGCGAGCCGCCGTTCACGCCGATCCGGATCGGGACCTTTTGGGCCTCAGCCGCGCGGACCACCTCGCGGACGCGGTCGATGTGGCCGATGTTGCCCGGGTTGATGCGAAGCTTGTCTATACCCGCTTCGAGGGCCTTTAGCGCGAGCTTGTAGTGAAAGTGGATATCGGCGACGATCGGAACATCGGTGCGCTTGCGGATCAGCTTCATCGCATCGGCCGCGTCGTCATCGGGTACGGCGATACGGACGATCTCGCATCCGGCAAGCGTCATCTCTTCGATCTGCCGGATGGTAGCATCGACATCGGTAGTATCCGTTTTGGTCATCGACTGTACGACGACCGGCGCACCGCCGCCTATCTGGATGTTACGGACCATGACTGGTTTAGTAACTCTGGCCATAAAAAGTGTTACCTCGAAACGAGCCGCGAAACGTCAAAGAATATCACGGTGACCATCAACAGCAGCACAATGGCGAGGCCCGTTAGCTGTATGCGTTCCCGGGCAACCATTGAAAGGGTCTTGCCAAACCAGGACAACACTTTTTCTATACCGAGGACCATGATCTGGCCGCCGTCGAGCATCGGTATCGGCAAAAGGTTCATAACCCCAAGGCTAAGGCTGATGTACATCAGGATAGACAGCAGGCCAAAGAACCCGCTGGCGAAAACCGTTGTGATGATGATCTGGCCGATACCGATAGGCCCCGAAACGGTATCACTTGCGGAGCGCTCACCGGTGCCGACCTGGCCGAGGGCCCGCCCCGTCAGTCGCAGGATCCTAAGGTTCTGATCGACAGCCGCTGCGGCGGCACCAACGATGCCGACCGGCTCCCTGGCAGCCATTAACGAAGGGTCAAAGCCGATCCCTATAAGCCACTCGCCGCCCTTCTCAACAGCGCTGGTTTGAAGTTCGAGACGTTCACCGTTACGGTTTACGACGAGGCTGATAGGCTGGTCCTTTGACTCGCCAACGATGGCTTTCATCTCCTGGCCATTGCGAATGGCTCTGTCGTTGACAGACGTTATCCAATCGCCCTTTTGCAGGCCGGAGCTTGCCGCGGGCATTGTCGAATCGATGCTGCCTACAACGACCGGTTCCGTTCCCGCGTCAGGCTGCATATCGAGAAAGCCGCCCGATTGGCCGTTCTGCGTAACTTTGGTCGGTGCGATCGTCAGTTGTTTGCGCTGACCGTCACGTTCGACGACGATCGCGAGTTCCTTTTCTGGAACGAGCAGTGCATCATCCTGAATGCTGACCCATGAAGGATTTTCAGTACCGTCAAAACTGACGATCCTGTCGCCCGGTACAATGCCCGCTCGTGCGGCCGCGCCGTCGGCTTTTACAGAGCCCACGATGGGTGAAGGGTTGGCCGGAACACCATATGCCAAGGCGATACCAAAGGGTATCGAGAGCGCCAGCATAATGTTCATGAACGGCCCGCCGATCATCACCAGAAACTTCTGCCATCGCGGCCTAAGCTCGTAGAGCTCCGACTCAGGCACGGGATCACCCTGTGACGCTCCACCTTCAAGCGGAGCAGTGACCTCATCGCCATAAAGCTTGACGTAGGCCCCGAGAGGGATGGCTGAGATGCGATAATCGGTATGCCCGACCTTGAATCCCCAGATCCGCGGGCCAAGGCCGAAAAACGAATAAGCCTCGACACGCATCCCGAACATCTTGGCGATAATGAAATGCCCAAACTCGTGAATGTTTATCGCAATACCGAGTACAAAAATGATAGCTAAAACTGAAATTAAAATATCCGTCATTTAATAAGTCCCTTTTTGAAAATCCTGTGATTAGAACCGCCCGGGCTGCGAGCGGTTGTCATTAAAAGTTTAAGACCGCCCGCAATGCGAGTCAAACTAGTTTGAGATAGCCGCTGCAGCAGCTCTGACAGACAAAAACCTGTCGGCGGCTGAG
>JBBQGO010000414.1:0-2329 GCA_038323125.1 Pyrinomonadales bacterium | reverse complement strand
TGATCGATCCCTGTTATCGGCGAGTAAACTCTAACGAAAGTGTTTTCGGCTTCTCACATGGGGAACTCTTTATTGCTAATCGGTTCGTTGTCGAACCAAACCCACAATTGCGTGAACGTGAGCAATATTACGGACAATCTCACGCAAAATCTTTGCGTTTTTCTCAAGAAAACCTTCTGTTTTTATTCGGTTGCTCGGAAATCAGTTGATTACAAGTTTTGGATAGGTGAGGCGACAGCGTATAACCGCATTATTTGAAATTTGAGCGCGAGCGGAAAATAATTGCCATTCGATGGCCCACAGGAATATAATATTGGACACCAATTGAGTGCTATAAAAATGTTCGTGGAAAAGCTGATACATTGTTAATTCGGCGGCCGTACATTGAAAAGCTCCTTTATGACTAAGAGTTCCAGTCATGTGTACAATTTTGGCGAATTCGCATTGATCCCCGATGAGGGGCTTTTGTTGCGCTCAAACGAAGAGGTATTTCTTCCGCCAAAGGCATTTGAGACACTCGTTCTGCTCGTTAAACATCACGGGCATCTGGTTAAGAAGAACGATATTCTGGATAGTGTATGGGGCGACACTTTTGTCGAAGAGGCTGTAATTCCGCAGTGTATATCGTCTATTCGAAGTGCCCTCGGTGAGAACTCCAAATCTCCGACTTACATTCGAACCGAACCCAAACGCGGGTACCGATTTATTGCAGCGGTTGACGAGATCCCGGCGAATGGTGCCGATCAAGCCAGACCCGCCGACGGCCCTTTGTCGTACGGTTCGCTAAGTAATGACCGTTCAACCCACCATGTCAATTTTGTGGCTAAGGAAGCGTTTCAGCCAAATGAGCCTTTGGACTTACTAGATGCAACAGAAAGCCGTGAGATCTCGGAGCCTCCGCAAAAAGTAAAGAATGCGTTGGCCGCCCGGATGCTTCGGACCGGCGGATCCAGGCCCGCAGTCATCGGGGCGTTGGTTCTGGTCGTCTGCGCAATTGCCGCAGCGACGTATTTCGGCGTGAAACGAAGCAGTCCCGCCGAGGGTCAAACCCTGCGGTTCGGCATTCTCCCGCTAAAACCGGTCGATCCGGAGAATCGCGATACGAGCATTGAGTTTGCGATCACCGACTCGCTGATCCTCAAATTGAGCGAATCGAAGTCGTTTGACGTGAGACGCCTGAATACCGTTAGGAAATTCGTAGACATCAACGATGACCCCATTGCTGCCGGCCGAGAGTTAAATGTTGACTACGTACTTTCATCGCATTACCAGGTCGTCGGCGGCCGAGTACGTGTGACGTCGCAGCTATTAAAAGTTCAAACTGGGTCGATGGAGCAATCGTTCAAGTCGGAATCTGAGCTGACGAGTGTTTTTGAGATTCAGGACGCCATATCGAATGAGATCGGGAACGCCGTTCTATCGAGATTCGGCCGTCCGGCGAGCATTTTTGTTGCCCGGCGAGGTACCGAGAATGAGGAAGCATACAGCCTCTATCAGCAAGCTTGGTATTTGATAGATAAGGGCACCGAGGCGGAATCCGAAAAAGCTGCCAGCTTGCTGGACAGGGCCGTGGAACTTGATCCGAACTATGCGCAAGCGTGGGCGGTTCGTTCGCATGCTTACTGTCAGTATGCTCATCTCGGTGGCGGCGAACCTGCGTCGGTTTTTACCACTGCGGAACCAATGCTTCAGCGTGCGATGGTGATCGACCCAAGCAACGCGATGGCTCACACCATCAAGGGCGCTATCAATCGCGACTATCACTGGAATTTTCCCGAGGCTACCAGCGATCTGATGCGTGCGATCGAGCTAGATCCAAGCATCGTCCTGGCTCATCGGATATTAGCAGGTGTTTACTATCGCAACGGCCAGTTTGCAGAAGCGGTCGAATCGCAGAAAAGAGCGGTCGACCTTCATCCTACTTCCTTGCCAGACCATTGGTTCCTGGGAACATACCTGGTCGCGGCGGGCCGTAAACCCGAAGGAATTACGCAACTCAACAGGGTAGCGGAAATGAACCCTAAATTTCCTCCGGTATATCAGGCTCTTTGGGAGATTCATCACGCTGACGGTAACGATGCAAAAGCGTATGAGAATTTTCTAAAAATGAAAGAAATTTGGGGCCGAACGGAGGAAGAAATAGCAGTTTTCAAGAATGCCTATCAGTCAGAGGGCTGGCCCGGAGTGCTTCGGGCTGAGCTCGCATGGGTCAGATCGATGGAACCAAAGGGCAAGTTTTGTAAGTACAAGTATTATATTGCCGCTATGGCCGCGCTTACGGGAGATAATGACCTCGCGTTCGAATACCTCGATTTGGCCATCCGTTACC
>JBBQGO010000413.1:0-2373 GCA_038323125.1 Pyrinomonadales bacterium | reverse complement strand
AAATAGCACCGTCGATACTGTCGGCTGATTTTACAAAACTTGCCGAGGCTATAACCGCGGTCAAGGCGGGCGGTGCCACTGTGCTGCATGTCGACGTTATGGACGGCCATTTCGTGCCCAACATTACGATCGGGCTGCCCGTCGTAAAGTCGATCCATAAAGCGACGGATATGATCATCGATACACATCTGATGATCTCGGAACCGGGCCGGTATGCCGTGGAGTTTGTGGAGGCGGGTGCAGATATGGTCTCGGTCCATATCGAGGCCGACGCCCACCTGCATCGAACGCTGACAGCTATCAGCGCGGCCGGTGCCAAGGCGGGAATTGCCATAAATCCGGCAACGCCGATCGAGAGCCTCTCGGAAGCTTTGCCATATGCCGACTATGTACTTTTGATGTCGGTCAACCCGGGCTTTGGCGGGCAACGTTTTATATCGACGATGCTCGATAAACTTCGCCGGTTAAAACAGATGATCGATGAACGCGATTTGGCCTTAAGGATCGAAATAGACGGAGGCATCGACGAGACGAACATCGCCGGGATCGTAGAGGCAGGTGCCGACCTGATCGTCGCCGGTTCGGCGGTTTTCGGCGGCGGCGACCCTGTGGCCTCAGTTAAAAAGCTTATTGAAAAAGGGACCGTTTGGGTTTAGTCGATCTCTAGCCTGGACCGCCCCATCAAAGTCGGCGGTCATATAACAGAATTATGTTTTCAAATTATAAACAAGCCTTCGTATCGGCGGCGTTGTTATTCATGGTGGGTGTCTCGGGAACGGTGTTCGGCCAGGTTCGGCCAGGTGACGGCACCGTCGAGCAACGGCTCCAGATAATGCGAGATAAGCTCGACCGGATGCGTCGTTCTCTCAGCAGTTCCGTTTCGGTCCTGAAGCAGGATAACAAAGAGAATAAGACGGGCAAGGACGATGAAAAGGACCTGAATACACCGCTTGGCCGCCTTGTCGCTCTCGAAAAGGACGCGTCGCGGCTCCAGTCGGACGTAAACAACCTTCGCGGCAAGGTTGACCGCGCCGAGCAGTACGAGCGTACCGAGGTCGACTCGGTCGAGCAGGCTGTCGCCGAATTGCAGGCCCGCGTTGACACCGCCCAGATCGAAACAGCGGCGGCACGTGCCAACCCCGTTTCGCCGGTTGGCCAGCCGCGCGAGAAAAAGAAGAAAGGGAAGTTTCTCGGCATCTTTGGCGGCGGCGGCAATGACGAATATGAAGAGCTGATCGGCAGCGTTTCGCCGGGGCGCGACCGCGAATTGTTTATCGTAGCCACCCGAGAGATCAGAAAGCGCAACTATGACGTAGGCCGGCTCTTGTTCCAGACCATCATTACTACGTATCCGGACTCGCCATATCTGCCGATGTCAAAACTGGCGGTGGGCGATTCGTTTTTTGTCGAAGGGTCCACGAGTTCGCTGATCCAGGCGATTGCTTCATATCAGGACTGGTTGACATTTTTTCCGACCCATCCGTTGTCGTGCCGTGTGATACTCAAGGTGGCCGAATCGGAAATGCGCCAGATCGGACTGCCGGACCGCGATTCGACACGTGCAAAACGGGCTGAAACGCGTCTCAAGGCCCTAATGCAGCAGTGCCCTGACTCATTCCTGAAAGGTGAGGCCGAGACGCGTTTGAAACAGGTCCAGGACAATCTCGGGCTGCACAATCTGCTCATCGCAAACTATTACTACAACCTCTCAGTCGACCAGAAAAAAGGCGGCCTGAAAGGCTCGCAATCGCGCTACCGCGAGATCATCGATAAGTATCCGAATTTCGGGTTTATGGACGAGGTCCTGTTCAAACTAGCCAACACCTATCTGGTCGAGGAAGAGACCGACCAGGCGGCACGCTATTTCCAGACAATCGTGAGCGATTATCCCAATAGCGATTATGTCGACAAAGCCAAAACGCAGCTCGAACTGATCGGCGCCACCATCCCTGAGCCAAACCCCGACAGGATGAAGGTCCTGCCGCCCGAAGACGTTTCGTTCTTTGCAAATTTTAAGAACCAGTTTTTCGGTATCTACCCGATGACGATCGATAAGGACGGTGTGTTGATGACCAAGGATTTTGATAAGGAAAAGTTTGAGCTCATCGACCAGATCATCGAGAATCAGGGCGACATCCTCGTAAATCAGATACCGCAGGCATTAACAACAGTTATACCCCAGCGGCAGGCCGCAGCCTCCCCCGCCCCACCCGCTGTTGTGGATTAATACTATGAGATGGTCCTGATTTGACGGACGCGAGTGTTGCTTAGAATATCAAAGACATGAGCAACAACGGAACGGCAAGAGTTAAGCGGAAATACGATGAGGAATTCAAGCAGGGAGCGTTGAAGATGATCGACAACGGTCAGACG
>JBBQGO010000412.1:0-2388 GCA_038323125.1 Pyrinomonadales bacterium | reverse complement strand
ACTCCGCCGCCCAGGCCATTTACGGCACCCAGATCGAAAAGCTAAAGAAAGAAGGCAAAGAGCCGCCAGCCGAAATGCTCGCCGAAATGGAAAAGGTCCGCGAAACCTACGACCGCGAACTCGACGCCAAACACGCAGCGGCCCGCGGCCTGGTTGACGCAATTGTTAGCCCCGAGGACCTACGCAAAACCTTGATCCTCGCTCTGCAGACTTGTTTGAACACTAACCAGCCGCATATCGGGGCGTTTGTGCTGCCGCATGGCCCGATATAAGCGTACGTTTTGCCACGATTTGATCATCCAACGAGTAGTTTATCTGGGCTTACTTCAACCCAGCTTGGAAATGATATCTATGTACCGAAACCTTTATCTTTCCGTTACGATCATCGGACTAACTGTCATTTTAGGGCCTGCAGCTTTGCTAGCTCAGGGGCCGTCGGATCACAAGAAGATCCCGTGGAGCCTCACCGTCGTTGTGATGGACGGGATCGATCAACGGGAAAAGGCGGAGATACCTGTCAGAGAAGCCGTGGCGTTTATCGAGGCTCGGTCGAGGTTTGTTTTCGACGTCGAATATGTCAAGACGTCTGTCCCTCATAAGTACACCTCGTTTAAGGCTGATCCCAAAAAACGTGCGCGGCCTGACAATATGGTCCATTATATGTTGGCGGCGGACTTGCCGCGAAGCGTGGTGAGGTCTCTGCCGGTCAGCAGTTCATATCTTTTTCTCTACAAGCTCTTCGGACGGAGGCCCGCACAGGCCGGTTCGTCGCTCGGGGTCGAATACGGATTATTTAAAGGCGGGAAACTTCGGCCCTGGGCTACGGTACCGACCGATCTCTGGTTCTACACAAATACACCCCAGCACGGCTTCGACAGTTGGGCGGCGCAGATCCTTACCCACGAGATAATCAATACGATCCAGGCCAAGATCGAGGCACGCCCCTACCGCTGTGCGACTCTTACTGGCTCAGCCGGCGTACGAGCAGACAAGTACGAGGCCGAACGCCTCACAAAGCTTACCGATGGGTGTTATAGGAAACTGGGCAACAACGCAAACTAGGCTCGCTGTTTGGCGGCCCGTAAAATATCGAAGGAAGAGGATTCCTTTTTAAGATTCAGGGTCACTGTCCGGTGAGCTTTGCATAATCGTCGATCGCTGCGTTTAGGACCCCGTATGACTCTTCGCGACCGTATGAATATGCGATCTCGCAAACGTTAGCCTCATCCGGCAAATTCTTATAGGTCAAAAAGTAGTGCTCGAACCTCTCTAGAATGCCCTTTGGAAGTCCGCCGATCTCGGTGTACTGCTCAAAGACCTTGTCCCCCTTCAGGACAGCAATGATCTTGTCATCGGCTTCGCCGCCGTCGATCAGGCAAAAGCCGCCGATCGGACGGGCCTTGAGAATAATGTCACCGCGCGGTATGTGATGTTCGGACAGCACAAGGATGTCGATCGGATCGCCATCGCCACCCTTAATTGAAATGGACGACCTCGCACGTGCAAGATTCGCAATCCCTTCGCCGCAATAGGTGCGCGGCACAAAGCCATAATTGGCAGGGACGACATTTGAGTACTGTTGAGGCCGGTCGATCTTCAGATATCCGGTTTCCTTATCGACCTCATATTTGACCGTGTCGCGCGGGACGATCTCTATAAACACATTGACCTCGGCCGGAGCATCGTCCCCTATCGGAATGCCATGCCAGGGGTGGGCTTTGTTTGTTCTGAACATCCCACTATTATAGGTTCCTTAACCCGGATGTCGAACAATATTGAAATTCAAGATGTAGGTGACGCGCGGATCGTCCGCTTTACGCGGCCCGAGATACGCAGCCCTTTGTCTATTGCTGTCATTGCGGAACTGGAGGAGATCGTCGACGCCTGTCGCGAGGACGGTGCGATCAGTTCGTTAATATTTACGGGCACAGCGAATGTGTTTGCTTCCGGTGCGGACCTTCGCGAGATAGCGGAGGTAACCGCATCGACAGCCGCCGAGTTTGCTCGAAGGGGCCAGCGTTTGATGGGAATGATCGAGGATCTGCCAACGTTTACGGTCGCAGCCATTAACGGTTATTGCTTTGGCGGGGCACTGGATCTGGCTCTGGCGTGTAACCGGCGAATAGCATCGCCCAACGCCAGATTTGCACACCCGGGAACGGGTCTCGGGATCATCACCGGCTGGGGCGGCACTCAGCGTCTTCCACGCCTGATCGGACGTACACGGGCTCTTGAAATGTTCTTTACTGCCGAGGCGATCGACGCTCAACGCGCACTGCGATTCGGCCTGATAGATGAGATCGCGGAATCTCCTTTGGAGTCCGCTCTAAGGTGTAACGGAGATTAGGAAAGCTAAGGTTTGACCTCGCCCGATTGAACCTCAACATC
>JBBQGO010000411.1:0-2418 GCA_038323125.1 Pyrinomonadales bacterium | reverse complement strand
GGGCGAGGTAATACATTGCCGCGTCGGGTTTGCTCGCGCGCATCGATTTGATGAACGCTGAGATGACGTTGTAATGTTCCTCGCCTTTCTTGTCGTAACGGAGGAACTTTGATTGCAGCGTTTCTTTAAGCGTCTCAAGCGTTACCTTGTCGTAGAAACGAGCAGTGTTCTCGATCATCGTGATCGCCTGCCGGGCGTCGCCGTTCGCCATTTCGACGAGCCAGTCTTTGGCGTCCTTAGCAAGTTCGTAACCGGTGCGGTCGATGATCGCGGCCATGTCGTCCTCAGAGAACTCCTCAAGGACGAAAACGCGCAGCCTCGAAAGAAGCGCCGGGATAACCTCAAAGCTCGGGTTTTCGGTCGTTGCCCCGATGAGCACCAACTCCCCGCTTTCAACGAACGGCAGCAGAAAATCCTGCTGAGCTTTGTTAAAGCGATGGATCTCATCGAGGAAAAGTACCTTTGGCCGCGGATCGAGCGTGTTCGAAGCGATCAGTTTGCGAATGTCGTCCTTACCCGCCGATACGGCTGACAGTTCGTGAAACTGAGCATTGATAGCGTTCGCGTAGATGCGCGCGAGCGTGGTCTTGCCGGTACCGGGCGTGCCCCAGAGTACAAACGAGAATACGTGGCCTTGTTCTATCGCCAAGCGGAGCGGCTTGCCCTCGCCGACCAAATGGCTTTGACCAACATATTCATCAAGCGATCCGGGCCTGATACGGCTAGCTCACGGTTCGTTTTCGTGCATCGCAACTAGTTTAGCTACTAATGTGCGCGGTCCAAACGGCAAAATGCGCGATTTGCGCGTTTTGCATGAATTGCGCGTTTTGCGCGATCTGATAGGTCGGGTGAAGAAGAAAAAGCCCGGGCTGTTACGCACGGGCTTCTTTAACGATCGATCTATCCGGCCCTACGGTTTCGGCGGACGTTGTGCGGCCGGGACATTTACATATACGTCATCGTAGGTGACGTAGCCGTCTTCGATAACGGTCGTCATCAGATTGTCCTTATCGACGACGGTCACTTCGAGAAGCGTTGCCGGCACCTCTTTCTTTAAGGTGTCGTTCATGAACGGCGAAACACCGCTCAGCGGCTCTTTTTTAGCAAGCTTGATGGCCGCTTCGACGGCGGCGTTGGCAAGAGCGACGATCGGCTTGTAAACGGTCATCGACTGTTTGCCTTCGGCGATTCGCTGCAGGGCGTCTTTTTGTGCGTCCTGGCCGGTGACGATCACTTTTCCGGTCAGACCTTTCTTGTCGAGAGCCGAGATCACGCCGCCCGCCATTCCATCGTTAGAGACGACGACAGCCTTGATGTTGTCGCTGTTCTGCGTCATAGCGTTCTCAACGAAATTGAGTGCGAGCTCAGGTTTCCAGTCGGTGATGTGCTGTTCGGCTACGACCTTGATCTTGCCCGCGTCCATCGCCGGTTTGAGCACCGCTTCCATTTCCTTTCGCATGATCACGGCGTTGTTGTCGGTCGAAGCGCCGTAAACCATCACGTAGTTGCCCTCCGGCGCTTTCGCCAGCGCGTATTCGGCGATCTTGCGGCCGATGACGGGCACCTGGTGCGAGATATAAAGGTCGAGCTTGTCGGAATTGATCAGGCGGTCGTAGCTGATGACCGGAATTCCCTGGGCCTTTGCCTTATCGACCATCGATGCCGCCTGTGTGGCATTGCTTGGAGCGATGACCAGCACATCGACGCCCTGCGTTAACAGATTGTCGACGTTGTTCGCCTGAGTGTCGGCGTTATTATTGGCGACGTTGACGATGCATTCGACGTTCATTTTTATGCAATGAGCTTCGAAGGCTTCTTTGTCACGCTGCCACCGCTCTTCTTTAACGGTGTCCATCGCAAAGCCGATCTTGATCTTGCGATTCGGATCGTTGGCCGCTGTGCTGCTGTTGGTGCCGCCGGTCGGTGCCTGAACGCAGGCTCCGGTGAAGATAGCGGCTAAAATAAGGAACAAAAACGTTGATCTCATTCGATCTCCTCCAAAAGAATAATTGCTGGGAAAGGCTCAAGGGAGCATTCAGGTTATGGCTTCTTTCCTATCATATCAAGTCCGACGGCGGTGACGAGGATCAATCCCTTGACTATCTCCTGCATGTAATCGCGGACGTTCATCAGGGACATTCCGTTATCGAGGCTCGCCATGACGAGTGCGCCGAGACATGCGCCGAAAATAGTTCCGCGCCCGCCCATCAGGCTCGCTCCGCCGATAACGCAGGCGGCGATCGCGTCGAGTTCCTCAAGTACACCCGAATCGGGAGCGGCACTGCCAACGCGGGCCGTGAAGATCAGAGCCGCGATGCCGGTAACCGCCCCAAGCAGAGCGAACACCTTAACGATCTGCAAACGGTTGTTGATACCCGAAAGCCGCGCGGCCTCGGCATTGCCGCCGATCGCATAAAG
>JBBQGO010000410.1:0-2430 GCA_038323125.1 Pyrinomonadales bacterium | reverse complement strand
TCGGTTCGACACGATCTGCGGGAGCAACTGTCCGGCAGGCTTGAGGTCATATTCGCGGTAGAGCTCTTGCAGCTTCTGCCGCCGTTCTCGTTGTGCGGCCTGCGTTGCGGCCGCATCACTCTCGGGCATCGCGGAAGGCATACGATCAGCGTTTCGGGCATTTGCCTGCATCTGCCTCCCGCCCTCGAGCCTGCGTAGTAGCGCCCCCGGATTGGGATACTTGGCAAATATATCGGCCGTTGACATCTTGAATATCTCTATGTTTTGAACCTTGGCCTCAGCTACGCCGTCCTTAATGTCCAGGGCATTTAACTGTTGCTCGATATAATTCTTAATACCGATCGCCTTAACTTTCTCCACATCGCCGGGCCTGGCCCCAAAGCCGAGCCGGTTGAGCAAGTGGAGAGCTTTCTGATCTTCGGTCAACTGTTTTGCCGGTTTTGAATTGGCAAAAACACCAAACGGCAACAACAAATTGAAGATAATTAGTGTGGTGAGTATTGGCGAGAATGGTCTAAAGATATTCATAACTTTTAAGGCGACGTCATTATTGCTTTCCGCCGGTTGAGATTTAGATGCGTAAGCCCGGCATTTAGGCGAGAAATCTGATCGGCACCATTTCGGCGATCTGACCGATGCAGACAACATTATGAGAACTCGGAACATCCAAGAATCGCTTTTCGTTTATTAATTAGGTAAAATCATAATGTTATGAGCAAAAGAAAGTTTGTCTTCAAGCTGATGTTCTCCTCGGCAGCAATCCTTTTGGGACTCGCCGTTAGCCAAGCGGCTTTCGCTCAGAGTTCGTCGACCTTTGCGGACGCAAATGTCGAATACACCTTTCAGGTGCCTGAGGAACGCTGGAAAATGACCGTTAAACCGACGCCGACGAACCCAAATGTTGAATTCGTCTTCGTCGACCGTCTGGACGGTCATTTTGAGGTTCGCAAGTCCACCGCCCGCGGTAACGCCCTAATGTCGGATGTTATCAGGGACGAAGAGACGAAATTGCAGTTCCTCCCGGGTTTTGTTGCCGGACGCGAAGAAAACTTCGGTGGTAAGTTAAATGGATCGGTCTACAATTTTGAGTTTGTCAGAGCGGGAAGGCCCATGAGCGGCCGCTTTTACTTTCTCCGATCGGGGGAGACTGTCTACGTCCTCCGGTTTACGGGATTCCGCGATAAGCTAAGGACGATAAAAAATCAGACCGACAGCATTGCACGTACCTTCGGCATGAAGGATTGATCAGAAAGCCGCTCGTTCAAAGAAATCTAAAAAGCCGATACAGCCGTGTCGGTTTTTTTATTGAAATAGACCCAATTTTCCCCTATTCTTTGTTGGCGATGTGTTCCACGTTTCCTCAATGGTGCAGGATCGTAGCCATCTTACGTCTGCTATCCTATTATTTCCCACACTTACGTGGCCCCGAGCATTGGCATACATATTGCGAACTCTCTGCTGGACGGATTCGCCGATTTCCGCGGCTCAGGTGAGTCGCCAAAACATATGAGAAACGTACAACCGAATTTGCCGAAAGTTTTGATCATCGATGATGCAGTCTTTGTCAGGGATATCCTTACTGAACTGCTGGGCGAGAAATATTTGTGCTCGACGGCATCGGGTGAGGCTGAGGTCCTCGCGGCCATCTCGAAAGAGACCTTTGACGTTGTTTTAAGTGATATCGACCTCGGTGACACCAACGGCATCGACCTTGTCCCGAAGATCCTTGCGTCATCACCCGACACAACTGTGGTAATGATCAGCGGTAATCAGACGATCGACCACGCTATCGGCGCAATGCGGGTTGGGGCATTCGATTACGTAAAGAAGCCATTCGACCTTGATTATGTTGACCTGGTGGTTAGCCGTGCTCTGGAACACAGCCTTCTTCTCAGGCACAAACGGAACTATGAAATGGAGCTCGAGCTTTTGGTCAAAAAGCGGACCGAGGAGCTTGATTACCTTTCCTATCACGATGTGCTGACCGACCTTCCTAACCGAATTCTTTTCGAAGACCGTCTTTCTCAATCGATACTTTCCGCCCGCCAAGGCGAAAAGATAGCGGTCGCGTATGCTTCGCTTGATGGATTCAAAAAGATCCAGGACACGCTCGGTCATACTCCGGCCGGGTTAGTATTGAAAGAGGTCAGCTCGCGAATGCAATCCTGCTTAGGCGAATCCGGAACGGTATCCCGGATCGATGGCGACGAATTTGCTGTTCTCGTACCTCATTTCGAATCAGACCAGGAACTGGTAGTGCTTGCCGAATGCATCCTCGAAAAAATAAGAGCTCCGATACCGATCGAATCCGAAGAGATATATCTGACCGCGAGCATCGGCATAAGTCTGTTTCCGTTCGACGGAAATTCGCCTGAAAAGCTGCTAAAGAGCACCGGCGCAGCGGTATTGAGGGCACGCGAACAGGGTGGT
>JBBQGO010000409.1:0-2438 GCA_038323125.1 Pyrinomonadales bacterium | reverse complement strand
ACCTAGCTGCCGCGATAGGTGGTGTACCCGAACGGGCTTAAGAGTAAAGGAACATGAAAATGCTGCTGCGGGTCCTTTACGACAAAGCTGATCGTGACCTGCGGAAAAAAGCACTCCAGGCTTCGCATCAGAAAATAGGTGCCCGTTTCGAAGTTCAAGCGATAGTGTCCATGCAGGAACGCCTCTTTGGGCGAAAGCAGATCGTTGATCCGCCCGTCAGCGTCCGTTATGCCTTCGGCGATGGTCTGCCAACCGGCGGAGTGGGTTTTGCGTTCAAGGGTCACGGGAATGCCAGCCGCGGGCTTTCCGGACGTTGTGTCGAGGATGTGTGTTGTGATTGCGCTCATCGTTCCAGCAATTTGTTAAGCCTGAGGGCCGTGATCTTGTTTTGTTCCGCACCGGCGATCCGCAGTTCCGTCTCGATCGAGGTACCGAGACGCGCCCGGCATATCGCCAGCATCTCATCGGCCGATTTGCCTGTTGCGCAGACTATAAATATAAACCCGAACTTCGCTTCGTACAAGCTGTTGGCGTTGTCGAGGTCTTTGCGAACCTGCCCTTCGGCATCGCTTACGGCCGACTGCTCGTCCGCCGACCAATCGGCAGATCGTGCCTTTTGTTTTTTTGCGGGCCTCTTTGAACCGATCTTGGGGTGAGCGGCAAAAGCCTCTAGCCAGTCGGCCGGGGAAAGAGCGAACCAGATGTCGTCGGAGCGTGTGAAGAGGTTTTCGAGCATTGGGAACGGCCGGCTCGCGGCCATACGCCGGGCCCACTCGACAGAGCCGCAGCAATCGAGAAATACGGATTCGGCCTCGCGCGCGGGAAGCTCATTTAGCCAGGCCAGGTTCTTGTATATCTCGTATGTCTGCAACGTGATCTATCCCTTTCTAAGGTCGGAGTGCTTGCGCCCGGTCGAAAGAACTGAGGCTCCTCAGCCGGTTCTACGCTATCCGTCCAAACAGCCGCAGGCGGCTGACGCCGCCATCAGGGTAAATATTAAACCGTATATGCGTGACGGCACCAAGGCTGGCGAGTGTGTCGTTGAACATGTGTCGCGTGTGGGCCTGCAGTTTCGACATCGGCAGCAGCTCGAGCCACTCGATGGAATCGAGGTCGTCACCAGCCAATACCCCGCCCTCGAGCGAACAGCTTTCCGGGTAGTTACCCTTAAAATGCGATGTGTCCACCTCGACCCGCGTTATCGTCCCGGCGGCACCCAGCTTAACGATGCACCAGTCATGGCCGGGCCCGCGCCGCCGCTGCGATTCCCATCCATCGCTCATATCCTGTGCCAGTCCGGGCATGATCAGATTGTGGCGATGGCCAAAGAACATATCGCTCGCCAGCGGCACGTCGCCGCCATTCTCGGCCGCCGCCAGATCGATCTCGCTGTTGCGTTTCCCTAACTCGCCCCAATCAGGCAGCACGCTGCCGTGGACACGAAGACGCGCGACACCGCCGTCCGGATATATCTTGAACCGGAGATGCGTTACGCGCCCTGTTTGCCCAACGCCGAACTTGTTCTGCGAGTCTCCGCGCAATTCTGATAACGGCAGTATCTCCCTCCACTGAGTCTGAGGCCCGAGCAGTTCGGTAATATCAGGCTGGCCGCCCGCTGTGCAGGCCTCGATCGAACAATGTGACGGGTAGTTCCCGCGAAAGAAAGCCGTGTCCACGACCACACCCTTTACCTCGCCCGGCATACCGAGACGGATGATGCACCAGTCAAATGTCTCGTCCAGCCGCGGCGAACGCCGGCGCCGAGTCTCCCAACCGTCCATCCATTTGCCGAGATCGGTGTATTTGCCTTCGATCCATATCGGAGCAGAAGGCTTTAGCAGATTTTCCTTTGGGGCAAAGAAATCGTCGTTCGCCGCAAGCACGGCACCGCCGAGTTTTTCAGAAGCGAGATCGATGAGGTTGGTAAAGTCCATAGTGCTTTCCGAGATCATGCGGCTGACGGTGTTGGCGTTCCCGGGTCCTTGTAAATGGCTGCACCGGCAAGTGTGCCGACGACAGAAGTGATGAGTTGAAATGCGGCGACCTTGATCCAGAGTGCGATCGAATAGAAGCCCAGCGGAATGAACTGCGCCGGGCCAGTCAGTGAAAACTTAACCCAAACTGCCAAACCAGCCAGCACGGCGGTTTTCGGGCCCGCACCGGTGTAGCCCCGCAGCAGCACATATAGCAGCATTGCGAGCATCCCACGCCCGATCTCAAATATAAAGAAGTAAAGCAGGGAAGACCCGTGGGGTGCAGGCTCGGTCGCTTGTAGATTCGCGTATACCGATCGCCAATCTGCACTTAAAACCTGTTCGTGCATAAGTCCATCCGACAGGAAGAAGATGACGGCAGCGACGAGCCCGCCGATCATAAATCGTATCGCATTGAACTTCATTGTCATTGTTTTGTGTCCTCCCTGAGCATCGTTCCGGCGA
>JBBQGO010000408.1:0-2459 GCA_038323125.1 Pyrinomonadales bacterium | reverse complement strand
GAGATTGTCCGGTCCATATTTGGCGAGCAGGGCGTTCAGATGGGGTATCTCGCGTTTGCACGGTTCGCAGTATGTCGCCCAAAAATCAAGTATCACCGCCTTTCCAACGTGGTCGCGGAGCTTTTCGACTCGCTGGCCGGCCGTTACGCCTTCCTCGGCGACGACCCAACTCATTTCCGCAAGCGGTTTAGCCGGCTGGATCGGCAGTTTAACGGTACGCTTGTCGTTTATCGCGACGGGCTGGTCCGACACCGCTAACGGCGGTGCTGCCGAACGGCAGCCCGCCGCGATCATAATGGTAATGGTAAAGAGGCAGAAAAGAACTAGTCGCATAGCGTCAATGTTAATCCGTGTGGGGTTATTTGTAAAAGAATTGGCCCGCGGATTTGCCCGCACGAGTTTTCCCCTTACCATTGTGACGTGAGCATTTATCCGCCAAAGGTTCGCGAACGATCAATGGCTCCCGCTAATGCCGGGCGGTGTCCGGGCGAGAACGCGAGCGGCAGGGATGCAAACTTCGTCTGCGGTTCATTTGTTGCGTTTTCTTTGACTATTGATGATGACACAAAGCTGGTTGCCGATGCCGCGTTTCGGTCAAACGGATGTGGTTATATGATATCGGCCGCCGATGTGCTGTGTGCCCGGATCCGGGGCAAACACCTGAGCGACCTTCACGGCCTGGAAGGATCGGAGTTGAGTTCCGCGGTCGAAGACGAATTGGGGCCTTTTCCGGACAGCCGTGTTTCATGTTCCAGATGCTGCATCGACGCTCTACGGCTTTCGTTTGCCGATCACCGTGACCGGTTGATCTCGGAATTCGGGGGCGAGACGGCACTGATCTGTACCTGTTTCGGAGTTACCGAGGAAACGATCGAACAACACATCGAAAACAGCTCGGTCCAAACCGTCGCCGACATCGCATCCCTCACGAACGCCGGCACGGGCTGCGGCTCATGCCGAATGCTTATCCAGGAACTTCTGGATAATCAAATTAGCTATTGAATCTGTCCCTTTCAGGGACACGCTCATTTTTGACTCGGACGCGGTAACGTGCTATTAGTTAAGAGCTGACGACATAACGTTTAGCCCGGTTTTAGAAAATCGCCTGATCCCACCCATTAGGCTTTTCGAAGACCCAGGATAATCCATCCGAAGGTTTCCAATATTACCGATAAGCCGATATTGGGAAACCTTTCCCGACCGCCGGCTTTCCACGGGTAGGTTAAAATGACCGAGATCCTGACGATCGCTCCTAAGATCCGCATAGGATTACGCGCGTCCGAGCTTCGCTATCGCAGGCTCTTTGAAACTGCGCGCCACGGCATACTTATTCTTGACGCCGAATCGCGCAAGATCATAGACGTCAACCCATACATGGTCGAACTGCTCGGATACTCGCGAAACGAGCTTTTGGGCAGGGAACTATGGGAGCTCGGGCTGCTAAAGGATGAAGCGATAAGCAAAGCGGCCTTCGCCGAGCTGCAGGAAAAAGGCTATATCCGTTATGGCGATCTGCGACTCGAGACGGATCTCGGCCTGAGATGCGAAGTGGAATTTATCAGCAGCGTCTACGACGAGGGCGATCGCGAGATGATCCAGTGTAATATCCGAGATATCACTGGCCGCCGGGCGGCTGCGAAACATTTGACCCATGTCACGGGCGATCTTGCCACGGCATCGGCTGATTACAAACGGGTAGTCGATAATTCGCTTGACGTCATCTGTCAGACGGACGTTGAGGGGCTGTTTGTCTCTGTCAGTGATGCATCGATGCGTGTATGGGGATATGAGCCCGGCGAACTAGTCGGGACGCAGTACCGGCACCTCGTGCATCCGGAGGACCTCGACAAGACAGGTCACGCGGCCAACAACACCATGGCCGGCAAGCCGACCAGTACGTTTGAGAACCGTACAGTGCACAAGGACGGCAGCATCGTTTATTTGATGTGGTCTGCTTACTGGTCCGACGAGGACAAGGTGATGTATTGCGTCGCCCGCGACGTCAGCGAGATCCGCAATGCCCAGGCGGCACTCGAGGAAACCAACGCCAATTACCGCCATTTGATCGAGTCGCTGCCGGCTATTGTATATCTGGCCGAACCGCGCCCTCCCTATACGTCTATTTATATTAGCCCTAACGCTGCCGCATTTGGCTATTCGCTCGAAGAGTGGTCGGAGCGGCCCGATATGTGGCTCAGCCTTGTTCATATAGACGATCGCAAGGGTGTATTGAGCGAGGCCGAGGCGGCCATCAGGGCCGGCGGCGAAACGGAGCTCGAATACCGTATTGTGACGGCAGACGGCAAGATCCACTGGATGCGCGACCGCGGGCAGGTCATTTGCGACGATAAGGGTAAGCCTTCCGGATGGCAGCGTGTGATATTGGATATTACAAAGGACAAGATGGCAGAAGCGGAGCAAAAACAAGCTTTGGCTATGATGCAGCAACAGACGACGGA
>JBBQGO010000407.1:0-2465 GCA_038323125.1 Pyrinomonadales bacterium | reverse complement strand
CAGGGAAGGTGCATCGGTGTCGGCATTGAAGTTGGATGGAAGCGAAACCTTTGACCTCACCGGTATCGCTTCGAGCGATGTTCGTCCTCGACAGTCAGCGACGTTAACCATACATCGGGCGGACGGAACATCCGATTCAGTCGAACTCGTTCTCCGGATCGATACCCCGATCGAGATAGAGTATTACAAAAACGGCGGCATCTTGCCGTTTGTCTTAAGGCAATTGCTGTCGGCGTCGGCAGCGTCGGGTCATTAAAAGCTTGCCATCTTTGGCTTTGTTCAAGTTAGTTTTGCCAGGAGAAGTATTCCCCATGAGAAAAAGTATTCTTTCTTTCACAGCCCTCGCCTCTATCCTCATCGGTGCGATAAGCCCCGTACTCGCCCAAAATTCCTTGAAAGGTCTGCCACGGAATGCCACTGAGCGCGGCCGATCCGAAGAGGCAGAGGCCCGCTCGGGTAGGACATTGCCGATACAGTCGCGACGAAAACCGAATAGATCGCCTCACCAGACAAAGTTTGGCAAGGTCGAAAGTTATACGGAAGGCAGGGGAGCCTACATCCGATGGACGATGGAGTCTGAATTTCAGAACGCAGGGTTCCGAGTTTACAGAACTGACAAGAACGGCGAAGGACCGATCTCCGGATTCATACCCGGGTCGTCTTTCAGCTTTGGGGACCAACTTCTCATCGGTGCGGAATACCACGCTTACGATCCTAAAGGATCGCAAGAGTCGGCATATTACGTCGAAGCCGTTAACGACGATGGGAAGTCTCTTAAATCGGGTTACCTCGTACCCGAATATACAGATTCTATCGAGATTATTCCCGGAGGAGCCAAGATCAAAGAGGAGACATTCGCCGCAAAGGCTGGTGATAACCGAGTGTCCGAGGAACTAAAGGTGTCGTCCGAGCTTCAAACTGAGATTCAAAAAGGACTTCTCGCTCCTGATCCCAATAAACATCGGGAGGTAATTTCCACACCGGGAGCGGTTCGTGTAGCGTCGAAAGCGGATGGCCTTATTCGGGTCACCAAGGCAGAGCTTCAGGCGGGCGGTTTCGACGTTAATTCGGATTCTTCCAACTGGCAGATCTACATGGACGGAGTTCAACTTCCCATGATCATCGGCTCAAATGCCGACTACATCGAGTTTCTAGGAAAGGGAATCGAGACCCTCGAGTCGGACATCAGGATTTATTACTTGATTCCGGGAACGACGCCCGGAAGACGGATAGCCAATCAAACCGTGCGCCCCCCGCTAAGCGGGGTGCTGTCGCGGAAATACGATCAAACCTTTGTTCGCCAGGATAAGAAGATTTTTATCAGTACGATGCTCAACGGCGACGCAGAAAATTGGTTTGGAGATGCCATAACATCGACGTTTGTCGACTATAAATTCGATCTTTCGGGCATTGACCGGACTGAAGGTACGCGCAAGTTTGCGATCGCTTTTCAGGGCTTTTCGAACACGCAGCACTCAGTTGAACTCACACTCAACGGAGTTCCGCTTCCCAACGTAACGGGCAGCGGTCGTTCCACTTTCCAGGGCGAGATCAATGTCCCGGTTTCGTCACTGCTTGACGGAGAAAACACACTTCGAATGCGTTCGGTTGGAGCTTCCAACGACATCAGTCTCCTGACGCGATTAGGTATTGATTTTCCACGCAGCTATACAGCGATGGGAAACAAACTGGAGTTTCACACGGAAAACTATAAGAACGCACGAGTGACGGGATTCTCGTCCCCGAATATTCGCGTATTCGATGTAACTTATGAGGACACGCCGCGGCTTCTCACAAATCTGCAGATCACTGAGACGAACGGAAGCTGGGGACCCGTCATTCCTGCCAGCCGCTCTCAAGTTCTTTATGCTGTCGAAGCAAATGTTTTCGGCACGGCACTATCTGTGACGCCCACCGATCCAAGTCTTTTAGGTGAGCCTTCGAATGCTGGAACCCTGGTTGTGATCGCACACCCATCGCTGATGGCGGAGGCGAATGCCTGGGCGGCATACCGGGCTGGACAAGGGATAGTCACGAAGGTAGTTGACGTCAATGATATATACGATGAATACAATTTCGGTGTGATCAGTTCGCATGCGATCGAGAATTTCCTCCTTTACGCAAAAAATAATTGGCAGACACCGCCGTCGTACGTTCTTTTGGTGGGCGATGGCCATTACGACACAAAAAACTACGACGGATCTGATGTCGGCTACTGGAACATGATTCCCTCCCGGCAAGTGGATACTTTATATGAGCAAACCGGAAGTGATGAGGCTCTGGCTGACTTCAACGATGACGGCCTCGCCGATATTGCGGTCGGCCGCATCCCGGCTCGAACAGGGTCGGTGGTAACAGTCGCTCTCAACAAGGTTGTCGCTTGGGAAGGTGCTCTCACTCCGAACTCACTAAATCGCGGCGTTCTTTTTGCCCACGATTGGCCGGACGGCTACGACTTCAAGGCA
>JBBQGO010000406.1:0-2467 GCA_038323125.1 Pyrinomonadales bacterium | reverse complement strand
GTCTTACCGCGATATTCACTTAAAAACGCACGCATCAGCTGGTCAAATTTCTGTACGCCCAAGGTGTCTCGCAACAGCTTGTAAACAAAAGCGCCCTTCGCGTACATGATGTACTGATAACCGATGCTCTGGTCGTCGAGATTTGACGGAGCACGCAGGAGCGATGCTGTCTGCTCGAAGGTGAGCGATTTTTCGAGCAACTCGCGGCGAATGCCATCGAGCTTGGCACCGTCCATCTCGCTCTCGCGAAGGCTGAATGCACTGTACTCGGCCAAACCTTGCGAGAGCCATGCGTCGTCAAAAGACTTAAGCCCGACGGTCTGCCCCCACCACTGATAGGCGGCCTCACGCTGGAGCCGCTCGGTCATATACGTCTCGCGGTTCTCATCAAACGGGCGCGTCGCGATAAAGAGCATTCCGCGTGACGAATAAAAATCAAGGCTTTCATCATCGATCTGGACGATCGAAAGTTTTTTGCCATACGCGGCCGGACCGAAGCGTTTTGTGTAATTCTCGAGCGCCTCTCCGATCGTCTTACCGTAGGCCGAGATCAGAGCGTCGCTGCCGGGCTTAGCAAAGAACTGAAGTTCTTGTTCGCCAACTCTGAGCGTTCGAGCCAAATACTTGCCATAGGCGAAATTGCCCGGCAGGGCAGGCGTCGACTGCACAAAACGCATTTTGCCGCCCGCCGCACTCGTCGCGGCATCGGTGTAGCCTACAAGCTGCAATCCGGCAGGTAGCGAGATCGAAATGTCGGAGGTAGCCAGGTCGGCAGCGTAATCATGAAATGGGAACCAACGAGCCGCGTACATCAGATAGCCGTTATTCTCGCCGATAAAGGCGAGCCGCTTATTGAGAAGCGGTCCGCCAGCCGGACCGTCCAGCACACCGCTGTACTTAAAGCGTAAGGTGATCGGGGTGCCTTTAACTACATTCTCTCCCAAGTCGATCCGAACATGCGGGCCGATGTCGCTGCTATTCGTCTGATCCTGAATAAAGGTGATAAGGCTAGTAGTCGCGGCGGGTGTTCCCGGTTTCGGTGCAGCCTTCGCCGTTGGCGACACTACACTCGGCGTCGAGACCATCGCCGAACCCTGCCGCGTGACCGTGTCGATCTTAAGGCTTCCGTTCAGCTCAAAGGCAATCGCACGCGTATCCTCAAGCGGCACAAACGTCACATCCGTCGTCGCCGTGAGTTTTCGCTCCGTCGGGCTGATCGCCGCATCGATCACATAATTAGTCACATCAAACGGCGTCCGCTTGATCTGCTGTCCGACAACAGGAAGCGCCAACAGCACCGCAACCAAAACAAACTTGAATCCTTCTCTCACAAACATGGTCATCATCTTATCCAGCAAATCTAGAATCAATATAGCGAATCTAAGATGTTATAAGACTCCAAATCGTTTGCCACCAACCGCCGTAACCCTCTGAATACGCGCGACTTTCCCCCATCTCTCTTCATCGCTTTCTTCGCCTCAAGCTTCTCTTTGACTCTCAATTCCCAATTGTCGGAACTGTCCCACGACAAAGGCGCCAAAAGATATAACGATCCACCGCTTCCGTCACTGTCCGCCGCTATCCGTCACAAACGGAAGCGTTGGTTTCAAAGTGCCAAGAATCGTAATATCGAAGGTCGGGCCGGTATTTTGACCAATCTGAACCGAAAGTTTATCCCATTTGATGTTTAAATATGTATAATATTGTTGTTGCTAACGGCTATCGTACGGGTTGATTTCGGCGGGCAACCGAAATTAAAATGGTGGATCAGAAACGACGCAACAGTTGTTTTTAGAGAAACATCACCAAAAGGTACGATCCGGGCATCTAAGTTTTTATCGACCAGTTTATTGTTATTTACGGGAAATGGAGGGCTAAGACGTTGTTTAGCAGAAGTGCTCACCCTCAAGACTCGAAAGATCTTCTATTCAGGACGAATTCATATGCATATTAGAATCAATCTGAGATCAGTCTTTGCGCTGGTCGTGGTTTTGGTTACCGCGATCACGATCATGATGCCGGGCTTGTCGACGGAGAGGGTGAATGCCGCTCGTATCGAAGCTAGGCCGGGCCAGTTATCTGGAATATCGCCGGTCTATTTCGAGGAGAATCGCGGACAGCGCGACGCATCCGTCAGGTATTTCTCGCGCGGGTCGGACATGGAGATGTTTCTGACTGCGACAGAGGCGGTTTATGTGATCAGGAGTCGAGAGTCACGAGTCGAGAGTCGAGAGTCAAAGCCCTATCAATTAATAAATCCGGCTCTCGACTCTCGACTCTCGACTCGTGACTCAAAGGCTGTAGCGGTTTACATGCGGCTTGCCGGTGCCAATACGGGCGCAAATTTTGTACCGTCGGAGCGGTTGGGGCATGAGACCAATTATTTCAAAGGAAACGAAAGCGATTGGCGGACGGGGATCCCGAATTTTGAGCGCATCACGGCGGAAAATATTTATAACGGCATAAA
>JBBQGO010000405.1:0-2497 GCA_038323125.1 Pyrinomonadales bacterium | reverse complement strand
TAAGGTTCCGAAAAAATTCCAGCATCGCGTTCTGTTTTGGGGCATTATGGGTGCGCTGGTGATGCGAATGATCATGATCTTCGCCGGCGCCGAGCTCGTCGAGCGATTTCATTGGATCATATATCTTTTCGGCGGGTTCCTGGTTTATACGGGCCTCAAGATGTTTCAGAATACGGAAGACAATTTTGAGCCTCATGAGAGCCTCATCGTCCGTCTGGCGACACGTTATATACGTATTTCAAAGCATTATGACGGCGATAAGTTCTTTGTCGTTAAGGACGGCGTTAGGACGGGAACGCTGCTGCTGCTGGTTTTGATCACCGTCGAGTTCACCGACCTTATCTTCGCGGTCGATTCAATACCGGCTATATTTGGGATAACCACCGACAGATTTATCATTTATACCTCAAATATATTTGCCATTTTGGGGCTTCGCACCTTTTTCTTCCTATTGGCCGATATGGCGGACCGCTTTCATTACCTAAAGACTGCACTGGCGTTCATCCTGACCTTTATCGGTATCAAAATGCTGGTGCCGCTCGCTGCAGAGGGACTGGTCTATATGTCTGGCGAGGGAAGTACCAATCCTGTTATTAGCTTTGCGAACAGGCTCGTCGCACACGAGTTTAAGGAAGAAGTAATAAATATCTCGCTGGGGGTCGTGGTGTCGGCGATCGTTATTTCGATCATTGCTTCGCTCTTATTTCCGAAGCCATCGGCGCCCGCTGAGATCGAGGCCCATGTCAGCAAAGGTTAATGGAAAAAAAGATCGGCAAATTTTACGTCGACTGGTGGAACATCCGCAAAAGCACGATCTACGCTTTGGCGGCCATACTGCTAATTGGGGGCTCGGTTTTTGTCTTTGGTTGGTGGGCCTCACGTAATAATTGGTTCATATCCGATGAAACGATCAATATCCCGAAGGACGCGGCCAGGGTGGTCTCATACGAGGGTGATGTGCGCATCACTCGTGCCGCAACGCGCGAAACGATCCTCGTGACCAAAGAGACGTACGTGTCGGCGGGCGATACTATTCAGACACAGTCGGACGGTCGTGCGATCATCCAGATGATAGATGGTTCCGTTTATTCAGTTCGGCCAAACAGCACGATCGTAATCAAGGACACCACATCTCTGTTCGGCGGCAAGAACGTCCGGGTTTCGCTCGACGACGGGCAGCTCAACGTGCGAACGGACGAGCAACCGGCTGACACAAGTAACATTGTTGAGGTCGCGGATTCGGAAAATCAACTGTTACCAAAGACGGATGCAAGTTTCAACGCCGATCCGGCCTCGGGCGGCGGTGAGATACGCATCAGCAGGGGCGGTGTAGAGACGACGATCGCCGGCGAGAGCTCCACGATCGGCGAAAACGAGTTCGCTTCGCTCAGGAATGGAAAACTTGCAACTCGTGAAAAACTGCTGGCACCGCCCAGACCGGCGTCGCCCGGGAATTCGGCCCAACTGGTTGATACAAGCGGCCGCGGGGTAAATGTCACGTTTGGCTGGCAAGATGCCGAGGGCAACCCGGCCGCAAGTTATTATCTCCAAATTTCAAGATCACCGACCTTCGCCTCTGACGCGATAATGGTAGACCGCAGTACGCTCACGGGGCGTGACTTTAGGCTTTCGGGATTGACCCCCGGTTCGTATTATTGGCGCCTCAAAGCGACCGCGCGGTCAGGTCAAACGACGAACTGGAACGACGCCTGGAAGTTTATGGTGGTAAAGGCGGGCGAAAGTGTGGCGATAGACGCTTCGGAATGGAAGGTCGAGCCGGTCGGCGGCAATATATACCTGATCTCGGGGAGAACGAGCCCGGGCATGACCGTGAGGGCACAGGGCCGCGAGACCAACTCCGGGCCTGACGGAACCTTTAAGCTCCAGATATCTTCTCCGTCGATCGAGACGGCGATAGAGATCGGTGACGGCCGCGGGGGCAGGACGGGCTTTATACTCTCGTTGAGAAACGGTAACGTGCTTCGCCGGTATTGATCACGTCGAGGAGGCCGGGCCATAGCACATGAGCATACACATAACGGCGCAATGGCCAAGGTGAGCCGTACCGGCCGCCTTAAGATCGCTCTTGGCATAACGTTCCTGTATATGATCGTTGAGGGCGTCGGGGGGTGGCTGACAAATTCGCTCGCCCTGATCGCCGACGCCGGACATATGCTCACGGACGTGGCCGCAATGGGGTTGACGCTCGGAGCGATCTGGTTCGGCTCGCGGCCCGCGACCGCTAAAAAGACCTTTGGGTTCTATCGGCTCGAGATACTTGCGGCATTTATCAACGGCCTCGTCCTTCTTCTACTTTCGATCTGGGTCATCTACGAAGCCGTGCAGCGTACACAGACGCCGCCTGAGATCGATGGCTTTCGATTGACGTTGATCGCCGCGGGCGGCTTGATCGTAAACATCATCGCTGCATCCCTGCTTCACGCCGGCCATAAGCACGACCTGAATATGAGGGGCGCGTTTCTGCACGTAGTTGGCG
>JBBQGO010000404.1:0-2501 GCA_038323125.1 Pyrinomonadales bacterium | reverse complement strand
GACGCGCGTAACAACCGATAAAAAGCCCAGTTTAACGCCGAACTTTTCCCTTGCTGGTGTGCGATGTCCTGAAGGGCAACCGGAGCGCGTTGGCTGTGGGCTAACCGCTCCTTAATTATTCGTAGATTTCGTTCTGAAATCGGACGGCCAATCGCCTTATATATAGGCATATTTTGACAACGGAAAATATTCGCTCACGGCGAACCACTATTGCATTTGCGTTTCGTTTTTGAGTAAATAGAATCAATCCAGAAAAATTCGTTTCGCAGACTCATCATCACAATTAGGTTTCCCCCTGAAGTATGCAAGAATTTACAGACCAAATGCCTTCGGACATTGAGCGGTTTCCCATGGTACCCATCCGCGATGTCGTTATCTTTCCCTTCACAAAAGTAGCATTTAAGATCGGCCGGACGAGTTCCGTGATGGCTCTGGAGCAAGCCATGACGGGCGAACGGCAGATCTTCCTGGCCACTCAGCACGATGCTACGATCGACGAGCCAAGCGCTGAGCAGATATATCCGGTCGGAACGCTTGGCCGCATTCTGCAGGCACAGAGGCAGGAGAATGGGCAGATCAAGGTTGTTGTTGAAGGGCGCGAACGCGGCCGGATGGTTCGCGTCGAGCAGGACGGCGACGGCATGTTCTACGCCCATGTGCGTCGGATCGCCTCTACTGACGAGTCCGGCTATCGCACGGATGGTCTACTGCAGAAGATCCATACTCTAGTCGAACAATTCTTACGAGTCTCGCCTGACGCCTATACCGACGCTTTACATGCGAGCCTGCGGGGTGTTTCAGCGGCTCAGATAGCCGATTCGATGTCGTCGCATCTTCGGATAGGCGTTGAAGAAAAACAGGCGTTGCTCGAGACAGTCTCGGTACAGGAGCGGCTTCAGAAACTGATCGAAGTGCTTGAGGCCGAGATCGAAAAACGCCAGCTTGACCGCAATATCCATTCCCGAACTAAGAAGCAAATGGACAAACATCAGCGCGAATACTAACTGAACGAGCAGATCAAGGCGATCCACAAGGAGTTGGGACGGAAGGACGACCGCGCGGAACTCGAGGAACTGAAAAAGAAGATCGAAGAAGCAGGTATGACCGAGGAGGCCAAAGATAAAGCGATGCTCGAGTTTGGCAGGCTCGAGGCCATGCCGCCGATGTCAGCAGAGGGAACGGTCGCCCGCACTTATCTTGACTGGCTCGTGAATGTACCCTGGCAGAATCGTTCCGATGAAATCGAGGATCTCGGATCAGCCGAGAAAACCCTGAACGAGGACCACTACGGACTCGAAAAGATGAAGGAGCGTATTCTGGAATTCCTCGCTGTCCGTCAGTTAGTCAAGAATCCGAAGGGCACTATCCTTTGTTTTGTCGGAGCACCGGGCGTGGGCAAGACCTCGCTGGGCAAATCTATCGCCAACGCGACCGGCCGCAAGTTTGTTCGCCTTGCTCTAGGCGGCGTGCATGACGAAGCTGAGATCCGGGGCCACAGGCGCACCTATATCGGTTCAATGCCGGGCCAGATCATACAATTGATGAAGCGCGCAGGTACCGTCAATCCAGTGATCCTTCTCGATGAGGTCGATAAACTTGGACGCGATTATCGCGGCGATCCTAGTGCCGCGCTGCTCGAGGTGCTTGACCCGGAACAGAACAACACGTTTCGCGACCACTATCTTGATGTCGATTACGACCTCTCACACGTGTTCTTTATCGCAACAGCGAACGTTCTGCATACCATTCCGCCGGCATTGCAGGACCGTCTTGAGATCCTGCATCTGTCCGGCTACACCGAGCGTGAAAAGCTTGAGATCGCAAAGCAGCACCTGATACCAAAACAATGCGAAAATAGCGGCATCGATTGTGCCAATGTTGTGTTTACGGATGACGGCATACTCGAAACGATCAGACACTATACACGCGAGGCAGGCGTTCGAAACCTGGAACGCGAGATCGGCTCATGCCTCAGAAAGATAGCCCGGAAGTATGTCGGCACTGAGGACAAAAGTGAGTTTCGAGTGGTCGTAGATTCTGAAAAGGTGCAAGAGCTGCTTGGCACCATTCGGTTTCGCAAGCAGGACATCGCTCGTAAGAGCGAGATCGGGCTCGTCAACGGATTGGCGTGGACCGAGGTGGGCGGCGATGTGCTTCAGGTAGAGGCAACTCTCGTAAGCGGCAAGGGTGAGGTCACATTAACTGGCAAACTCGGCGAAGTGATGCAGGAATCGGCCAAGGCCGCCCTTACCTGCGTCAGGACGAGGGCAGAGGAACTCGGCATCGATCCGGCTATATTTCGTGATAAAGACCTTCATATCCACGTCCCCGAGGGAGCGATACCAAAAGACGGCCCTAGTGCCGGCATTACGATCGCGACGGCAATGGTTTCGGCGATGACCCGGAGGCCTGCTCGACACGATGTCGCCATGACGGGAGAGATAACGCTTCGTGGCAAGATCCTGCCCATCGGCGGTGTTAAGGAAAAGCTGCTTGCCGCC
>JBBQGO010000403.1:0-2538 GCA_038323125.1 Pyrinomonadales bacterium | reverse complement strand
ATGGCCCGACGAAAACCTTAAAAACTATCGTCTCCTGCCATTATCCGCTGAAGCACAGCATCGCGTTTCTGTCGGATATCGGTTATTCGGGGCGAAGGGTCTTCGCCGACGAATGACGGCGGCAATGTGAATGGGTCGATCTGTAACGGCACTCCTTCAATCTCAAGTCTGTTGGCAATAATGCTCGAGATCAGCTCCTGCTCAAACTCGCAGATATCGATAAACTTGACACCTATGCCCGCATGCTCGAAACGGTATAGAGCTCGACAATTCAGGGGCAGGTAGTTCTTATTCGGCAGTTCGATCTCCATGCGAAACTCGTCGCCGGTGTAGATATTTTCCTCCCAGCAAGTAAAACACCCTCCGATACTGATCTGTTCCAACCGTGTTTCCTGCCGTTCGCCAAATTTGGAGTAGATCACCGCCGGAATGTCCAGCGAGAACCGGATGTGCTGTCTTTGATTTATCGACATTTGAAAGAGGAACCAACTTGAGGCTGATCGAATTGCCCTCTCTTTATCTTAACGATTCTAGCGAGTCGCATGCAAGACTTAATATTTCGCTGTGGGCCTGCTCTTGTCTATTCCCACACAAAACAAAACCGCCCATGACGGGCGGCTTTGCAGACCAACATTCGATTTCGTACTGGCTCTTAATTATTTGCAGCTTCGGTCCGTGCGCAATGGGTGTTGAACGCCGCGACCAAGGCCTGGGCTATCGTTGCCGGAGGGCGGCCCTCTAGGTCACGCCGTTCGAACAACTGGACCAATTCGCCATTCTTGAGAAACCCTATCGACGGAGATGACGGCATATGGCCAGTGAAATACTCGCGTGCCGTTTCGGTCGCGTCGATATCGGCCCCGGCAAACACGGTGATCGAACGATCAGGCTTGCTTTCGGAGTTTTGCAGTGCCATCGCAATGCCCGGACGGACCCCACCTGCTGCACAACCGCATACCGAATTAACGACCACCATTACGGTCCCGTCGGTATTTTTAACCGCTTCTTCAACGGCTTCGGATGTCTTTGTTTCTTCGATTCCCAACTGCGCTAGTTCGGCACGCATACCGTGGATCATCATTTCTGGATATGGCATAAAAATATTCCTCTTTACTTATCGTTTATCACTAAATTAAAAATCAAAATATAAACTTGACCTTTTTTTCAAGTATCAAATACAAAAGCCTCTAAGTCAAGCAGATAGCCTCTTCTCGCCATCCCGGTTGCCCCTTGCGTTCTTATTCTCTAAGATTGAACGGTCGGAGAGCGGCCCACGGCAAACAGACGAAAATAATGGCAATCGAGATCGAAAAAAAATATCGGCTGGACAAAAAACGGCTTGTCGCCCTCACCGCAAAACTGGCTGACCTCGGGGCGATCTTTACAGACGAAACATTCGAAGAAAACTACCTTCACCGCGGTGGTGTTCTCGACGAACGCAGCGCCGTGCTCAGGCTGCGAAAAACCGATAAGACCACTACACTTACCTACAAGGAAAAGGTCGCCGGCGACAGCGATTTCAAACACCAGATCGAATATGAGACCGTAGTGTCTGACGTGGACGGTATGGAAAACATTATCAAGAAACTGGGTTACAAATTAGCGGTCATCTATGAGAAGCGCCGCAAGACCTGGAAGCTCGGTAAGGTCGAGGTCGTGCTGGACGAACTTCCATTTGGGTACTATATGGAGATCGAAGGGGCGATGGATGACATCATGGACGCGGAAAGAGCACTCGGAGCCGATGATCTTGAACCAGAGGCACGCGGCTACCCA
Source organism: Pyrinomonadales bacterium (assembly GCA_038323125.1). GTDB lineage: Bacteria > Acidobacteriota > Blastocatellia > Pyrinomonadales > Pyrinomonadaceae > OLB17. The sequence continues at coordinate 762 of JBBQGO010000403.1, read as the reverse complement.
CGATTGAGCGTTAAATACGGCAGGTCCGTCAACGGCGTGATGGAATCGAGGTTTGAAAAGAAGTCTGCGGCTTAGACACCGGGCTGGCGACCTACGAAATGCATCTGTGAATCGAACCCGCCATTTTTCCGGTCGGCGAGTTTTTTGTAAGTACCGTCTGACTTAAGGGTCCGCGCATTCACCTCATCTTTTAAATGGGCCTCAAGCACGACATCCTTGATATAGCTTTTGATCTGAGCGTTAAGAATAGGCGTTAGAACCTCGACACGACTATCAAAGCTGCGGTGCATCAGATCAGCGCTGCCGATATACACTTCCTCTTCGTCATCCCCTCCACCGTTAGCAAAGTAGAGTACACGGCTGTGTTCGAGAAAACGCCCAACTATCGAACGCACACGAATGTTCTCAGACTTGCCATTGACGCCGGGCCGAAGAGAACAAATGCCCCGAACGATCAGATCGATCGGGACGCCGCTGTTGGATGCACTGTACAACTCCTCTATCAGTTCTCCGTCGGTAAGGCTGTTGACCTTGATGATTATCCTCGCATCCTTGCCCGCGAGCTTATTCTTCTTTTCTCGCCGAATCAGCGCAACCAGCCGCTCACGCAGATTTAGCGGGGCGACGAGCAGCCGGTTGTACTTGGTCTGCTGCGAATAGCCAGTGAGAAAATTAAACAGACTGGTCGCATCCTCGCCGATCTCCTCGTCTGCCGTAAGCAGTCCAGGATCCGTATAGACCCTGGCAGTCCCCGGATTATAG
>JBBQGO010000402.1:0-2539 GCA_038323125.1 Pyrinomonadales bacterium | reverse complement strand
AGGCCGGACTATATCCGGTATTCAACACGTGTGTCGCTTCGGTCGGGTTCCGCAGAAGGAGCGGGAAATTGACCGCGCACTGGTAAACCTCAAATACCGCGTCATCCGGCCCGGCATTTTCCTGGAGCCACAAAAACTTCTCGAGCGGTACGGGCGAGAGAAAAGCGATGTTGCCGGTCGGAGCTTCGAGGATCGTCGGCTCCCATTTAGTCTGGATCCGGACCGCCAGAGCGGATCCAAAAACGATAAGGCCGACGACCGCAAATCGCACCGCGAGGTCGGATCTAGGGCGAAGCTGATATACGAGCCACCCAAACATTATCAGTGCCGGAACCGCAACCTGATAGAGCCGGAAAGGGCTCGGGCCAAATGTACCTAACGAGAGAGCCAGGCCGATCAGGCAGAAAAGCAACACGCCCTCGCGGCCCTCGAGCCGCTCTCGTCCTTTTCGCGAAAACCAAAGATATCCGAGCGTCACGATATAGACGAGCGGGATCAATGCGTAGTAAAAGAGAACCGTAGCGGACATTATGTAGCCTTGAGCGAAAACGCCCTTGGCCACAACAATATAGGCGTGATAATTGGCAGTCGAATCCTGAACGTAATTCGTGATAAAGAACAATGTATATCTGAAAAACTTCTCGGGCCCTGCGGCGACCACAAACGGCAGAATGAGAACCGCTAGCGTCACGGCAAATGAGCCCACGGCGGCCACAACCTTTTTCGCGATCTCGCTGACCGCGTCGCGTTTGAAAATACCTTCGCAGATCAGAAACAACGTTACACCGCCGACGGCAAGCAGCCCACGCTGCTGCGTGAAAAAGCTCGCGATGCCGCATATGGCACCCGCGAGAGCGATCCGCTTATAGCTTCTTTCTGCTAAGAGAACGTAGCCCGCAAGATAGGCGAAGATCGGGCTGAAAACGCGATGGTTGCCGTCGATCCCGAACCACCGAAACCCAAAAAAGACGTAAATTGCCGGCGGAAGGAAGGCGAACCACGCATCATCGATGAGCTTTCGCCAGATCGCGAGGCACAGCATCACACTGGCCATTACCTGCAACAGAATTATTACGTCAACTATCCAAAATTTTAGCCCGAAGAGATAAAAGAAAGCAAGATAAAGCAGCTGCGTCCCGGGATACATTATCTGAAAAAAGTCCCGGTAGATGACCTCGCCCTCATACATTCGCCAGGCATCGTGCAGAATGTAAAGGTGGTCTTCTTCGAAAAAGATCGGCGTGAACGGAAAAATGAAGAGATGGGAATAAACGAAGGCAAAACAGATCAGAAGGAAAATTACGACAGAGACCTGTACGTCATACCCGAATACATTCAAGCTGGTATTCATCCCACCTCGATCTACCATTTTTGACGTCATAAAATATGCTGGGAAACGCGGGTATCCAGGCGTTACTGTAAGTTAGCCCTTAATTGTATCGTAGTAACTAATTATCGTAAAAAGGAGCCGACGACTCGGTTGCTTATGAAAGATCGTGAGCCCGTTTGCGCAGAACGAAGGGTGAGTGACAAACTTTGACGGATGCCGATCACAGCCGAGAGGATTTCCAGGCACATCAAATGCATTTTGAGGTAGAATAACGGCATGGACGATAACTCTTTGCTCGAACGAATCACCGTCAAGCCAAAAGTACTGAGCGGTAAACCAGTTATAAAGGGAACACGGCTATCGGTGGAGTTTATTCTTGGATTGCTCGCGAGTGGGGCGACGATCGCGGAAATCATTGATGAGTATCAGGCCGTGACGACAGACGATATCCGTGCATGTCTGATATTCGCCGGTAGGTCACTAAGCCATGCCGAGTTCATGCCCCTTGTCGTGGAGACTGTCTGATGCGTTTCCTAGTCGATGAGTGCACTGGCCCTGCATTAGCGAGGTGGTTGGAGGAACAAGGGTACGACGTTTTCTCCGTGTTTGACAAAGCTCGGGGTATTAGTGACGACGAAGTATTGGCTGCCGCATTTTCTGAATCACGCATACTGATCACTAACGACAAAGACTTTGGCGAGATGATCTTTCGTGAACGACTCGATCATCACGGGGTCATATTCCTTCGCCTATCAGACGAACGAGCGGCCAATAAGATCGCGGTTCTGCAACGGGTCCTGGAGAATCATGCAGACAAATTAGCTGATAAGTTTGTGACCGTGACCGAAACCAAGATTCGGATCGGATAACGAATTTTCGTCCCGAGGACGACGGCATGCCGATCACTGCGGATAATTTTTAGGCAGATACGGAGAAATATTGAACCCATTGGGTAAGTGCGGTATGAGGACATCAGCAATCTTGATTCTTTATGTGTTGTTTACGATTGCGTGCATTAGCGGCGCACAACAATCGAACCAGCGGGCAAACCAGGGTGTTGTTAATGTGGCTCCGAGCGAAACTCCCGTTTCCAACGCCGATGTTGAGAATAAGGAGGATGTGTTTGAGGGGCGTTCGACACCCATAGCAATTGAGGCGTGCCTGCGAAAGGTCAGTGTCGGTGAACCATTCGAATTTGATTTTTCGTTA
>JBBQGO010000401.1:0-2540 GCA_038323125.1 Pyrinomonadales bacterium | reverse complement strand
ACGACTCGTCTCGAAAAAACCGGCGGCGCTCTGCCGGACAATTTCGTTATCACTCAGCCCAAGATCGTCGATGCCGAACAGGTCAAAGTGTTCGTCGATATTCTCGATGAGATCGAAATAAAACGCGGACTCGCTGCGGGGACGCTCAAGATGGAGATGATGGTCGAGACGACGCAATCGATCATTGCCGCGGACGGCAGTTCGGGTTTGCCAAGAATGCTCGACGCTGCTCGCGGACGCTGCACCGGAGCTCATTTTGGGGTCTATGACTACACAGCAAGCTGTGAGATAACGGCCGCATATCAGGACATGCTTCACCCGGCGTGCGATCTGGCCCGCGGCATGATGCAGGTTGCGTTCGGCGGAACCGGCGTCTGGCTCTCGGATGGCGCAACGAATATCATGCCGGTCGCCCCACATCGCGGCGAGAATCTGACCGCCGAACAGATCGACGAGAACAACAGGGTCGTTCGGCGTGCGTGGAAGCTACACTACGATCATTGCCGACATTCGCTAGCGAATGCATTCTATCAGGTCTGGGACCTTCATCAGGGACAACTGCCAACGAGATACGCTGCCGTCTACACCTTCTTTCTCGAAGGCCTCGATGCTGCGAGCGAGCGGCTGCATAACTTTGTCGAAAAGGCTGCCCAGGCGACGCTCGTAGGCGATGTCTTTGACGATGCCGCGACCGGCCAGGGGCTTTTGAATTACTTTTTGCGCGCGATAAATTGCGGTGCGATCACTGAGGAAGAGGCGACACGGCGCACCAGTATCACGCTCGACGAACTGCGTTCGGGTTCGTTCGTCAAGATCCTAAAGAACCGTCAAAACTAACCGATGAATGACCTAAAGACGCCGTGTCTCGTACTCGATCTGGATCGCGTTCGGCGCAACGCCGAACGTATCAGTCAGATCGCCACGCGAAATAATGTCCGGCTGCGACCGCACATCAAAACGCACAAATGCACCGAAGTAGCGCGGATCCAAACCGCCGGCCAAAACGGCGCAGTAACTGTATCGACGCTCGCTGAGGCACGTGCTTTTGCAAACGATGGCTTCAACGACATCACATACGCTGTACCGATCGAGGCCGGAAAGTTCAGCGAGGTTATTGAGATCATTCGGAGCGGCACGCAGCTCAATGTCATCACGGACGACCTAGTAACGACGCAGATACTTGCTGACACTGCCGCGACCGCAAATGTAAATATCAGCGTTTTCCTCAAGACGGATTGCGGCTATCACCGCTGCGGTGTCGAGCCAGATGACCCAATGGCAATGGCGATTCCGCGAGCCATCTCGGACGCGTCGAACCTCCACTTTGCGGGCATTCTGACGCACGCCGGGCATTCGTATCACGGAAGATCTGCGGAAGAAATTCTTACGATAGCCCGACAAGAACGCGATATTATGGTTGCCTTCGCGTCCAAATTAAGAGCGGACGGCATTGACGTGCCCACGATCAGCATCGGCTCTACACCGACGATCTCGCACGTCGATCATCTCGAAGGCATCGATGAGATACGCCCCGGCAATTACATATTCTTTGATGCGTTTCAGGCGACACAGGGCAGTTGCTCGTTCGACGATTGTGCTCTGACCGTGCTCTCGGCTGTGACGCACGTGAGCCGGCAATACAAAAAGATAATCGTCGATGCGGGCGGCATCGCGATGTCAAAGGATCGCGGACCGGTCGAGTTTGACGCGACTTGTGGTTATGGCCGGGTAATTGATCTGGATGGCGATGATCTTGGATTACGCCTCGATTCGCTCTCTCAGGAACACGGCGAGATGACTGTTAGCGACGATCGGATCTTTGACAAGCTAACAGTCGGTTCACGTCTTCGCATCGTCGCAAATCACTCGTGCATGACCGCCGCTCAGCACACGCACTACCATGTTCTCGAAGGCGGCAGGATAGTCGATAAATGGAAGATCCATACCGGATGGTGACCGAAAATGAAGATATTGTTGACGATAATACTGGCCGCAGCCGCGATCTCGCCCGTATATTCTCAAAATATGGAACGGGTTAAAGACGAGCTCAAAAAGTTTGACGCCTTTTACCAAAAGGGCATGAAGGACTACGCCATAGTCGGCGGAGCTTTTCTAATGGTGCATGAGGACAAGGTGATCGACCATCAAACCTATGGCTCGGCTCACCTCGCGAACAAGATCGCCGTTGATAAGGACACGATCTTTCACTGGGCCTCCATCACAAAGACGCTGACCGGCATCGCGATAATGCAGCTACGGGATCGCGGGCGTTTGACACTCGATGATCCGATCACAAAGTATGTGCCGGAATTACGGGCCGTCCACAATCCGTTCGGCTCGATGGACGAGATTACGATCGGACAATTGATGTCGCATACCGCGGGGTTTCGCGGCGGCACGTGGCCATTCGGCGGCGAAAAAGATTGGCACCCGCCCGAGCCGACCAAGTGGTCGCAACTCGTCGCGATGATGCCGTACACGGAAATTCTCTTTAAACCGGGCAGCAAATACAGCTACTCAAATCCGGGCGTCGTCTATCT
>JBBQGO010000400.1:0-2582 GCA_038323125.1 Pyrinomonadales bacterium | reverse complement strand
TCGTCGGTGTAGTCGGCGTTAACCTTAAAAACATATACGTGCGGAAAGACCTGGCGGTAAGTGAGCAATTCGGCATGTAGGAAACTGCTGGCGTCGCCGGTGATCGCGGAACCGAGATTGAAAATGACAACCCCGTCGGGGCGCAGCATGCGATGGATATGCTGGACGGCTTCGATGGTCGTCAGGTGCTGCGGCACGCTGAAAAGCGATCCGAAGGCATCCATCAGGACTGCGCCGTACTGGCCGCTCGGAGCGCGATTTACGAACATACGGCCGTCTTCGTGAATTATATTCATCCGCGGATGGTCGGTAAGTGCGAAATGATCGCGTGCGATCTGTGTCATCCCTGGATCGATCTCGACAACGTCGATTTTCGCTTGGCCGTAAACCCTTACATATTCCTTTGGAAACGAGTAGCCGGCCCCGCCGATGATCAATGTCCGGTCAAAGTTCGGGTTGAAATGGCTGATGAGATGGTAAAAGCGGCTGTATGGCAAAACGAGTTCTTCGCTGTCGAGGAACGCCGCCGATTGCACAAAGTACGGATCGGTAGCGAGAGCCTTTATCGGCCGTCCTGTTACCGGATCTGTGGTCCTGAACACTTGTACTCGGCTGTATTCCGTTTCCAGATCGTGGAGCCCGCTCTGTGAACGGAGAAGCTGTGTATTTGCCTCGTTTGCGACAATGCCGGTGAGGAATACAACGATCGCAGCGATCTTGACTGCAGAGAGTGCGGCTGGAATAAGCAGTATGGACAGTACGATAAGCGTGCCGGCGACCAGATACAGCGTACGGGCACTGCCGACGAACGGAATGAGAAAGAATCCGGCGCCGAACGTGCCGACGATGCTGCCTATGGTCGAAAGAGCATAAAGCCGCCCGACGGTGGTGCCCGTTTGTTCGAGTTTTGTCATCCTGAGCCTTACGGCAAATGGCGTGACCATACCCAGACAGACACTGGCGGGGGCAAACAGCACGAGTGCGGCGATCACCGCCTTGAGTTCAAGACTGACGGAGGCGTTCGCAATGATCGACAGCACGATATCTTTCACAAGGATCGTGACCGAGATCAATCCGCCGGCGACGAATATTACACCGGCGAGCAGTTTAACGTCGGGTCGCCTATCGGCCAGGCGGCCTCCGAACCAATAACCAAGACTGAGACTGGCCAATATGATCCCAATTAGGCTGGTCCAGACGTAAGTCGAGGTACCGATAAAGGGTGAAAGCAGACGCGAACCGATGATCTCGAAGACCATCACCAATGCACCGCATATGAAAACGGTCAGCTCGATGATGTATCTATTGTAGATCGAGACCATATATGCACGATACGCAGGACCGACATGAGGGAAATGGAGCTTCTAAACCTCGATCATGCCCGCAATGAAGAACTCGAAGTCAAAAAAAGAAGAGGCGCCTTTTCAGATAGCCTCTTCTCATTTTGCTAGAACAGTCAGATCGGGTCAATTGTGTCTTAAAGCTTCAGTCACTCAGGCCCCGACTGTTTTTTTTTCATCCTCGGCATTTACGAACGTTAACCATTCGGCATCGTTGGGTGCCGGGCGGGTCGCATCGATGATCTTAAAAAACTCGGTTTGCAGCCGTTCCGTCACCTCGCCTCTGCGGCCCGCACCGACCGTTATGCGGTCTACCGATCTGATAGGCGTTATCTCGGCGGCAGTACCTGTGAAAAATGCTTCGTCCGCTAGGTAAAGGGCCGCTCTTTGTATCTGTGCCTCGACGATCTCGATGCCCATTTCCCGGGCAATAGCGATCACCGAATCACGTGTAATGCCTGGCAATATCGATGCTCCGAGCGGAGGCGTGATCAGCTTGCCGTTGTTTACCAAAAAGATGTTCTCGCCCGAACCTTCGGATACATAGCCGCGGTCGTCGAGGGCTATGCCCTCTGAGAATCCGCCGAGTATTGCCTCCATCTTGATGAGCTGCGAATTCATATAGTTGGCGCCCGCCTTGGCCATCGTAGGCAGGGAATTGGACGTAATGCGCGTCCAGCTCGATACGCAAACGTCTATACCGTTCTCGAGCGCTTCTTCGCCGAGGTATTTGCCCCACTGCCACACGGCAATATACGTGTCGATCGGGTTGGGGAAAGGGTTGACACCAAAAGCAGGTTTTGCCTCGTCCAGGCCTCTGAATATGATGGGACGAATGTAACATGAGTCGAGGCCGCTCTGTCTGATCAACTCTGTGGTCGCGTCGCAATATTCGGCCCGTGTAAAGGGCGAGTTCATCCTGTAAATCTTCGCCGAGTTGACGAGACGCTGCATATGCTCGGTGAGCCGAAAAACCGCCGACCCCCGGCTGGTGTTATAACAGCGAATACCTTCAAAAACGCTCGAGCCGTAATTTACAACATGCGACATCACGTGAATGCGTGCGTCGTCCCAATTGATGAATTCACCATTTTTCCAAACCTTCGGTGATATCTTCATCGTGCTGACATCTTTTCCAGCCATAGTCTATATTTACCTCCCGCTGAGGCACATTCTCATGCGCTTGATGATGTTAATTCTATTCAGAATATACGTTGAAAGAGGATCGGATTTTACAATTCG
>JBBQGO010000399.1:0-2584 GCA_038323125.1 Pyrinomonadales bacterium | reverse complement strand
TCCGCCAATGTCGTTAGACTGTCAGCCTTGATCAGGCCGATCCCGAGCAGGACGATCACAATAAAGCCCTTAACTCGGAGGATAGTCAGCTTCCGATCGGAAACCAGCGGAGCAAGCAGCCACGTGGCCCAAACGCCGACGCCGGCGTTAAGCATTCCAAAAAGCAGGGACGTCCGGTTCAAGCCCAATTTTGGAACCAAGAATATCGGGAACATTAAAGCGGCGACAAGTGCCCCAACATAGTCGAGTGCGAGAACGCGCGAAACGAGCTCTTTAAAATCGAGCTCGTCCTTTAGGATCCGCATCAATAGCGGTATCTCGAGTCCAACGAGGGTTCCGATGATGAAGACCATCGAGTAAAGGATGATTCCAAAATAGGAGACGTAAGCGAATGTAAGAAACAGAAGAGGGGCCGACGCGCCACCGATAACAGCGACAGCAAGCTCGATCTCGATAAACTTTTCGGCAACGTTCTTTTCAACGAAACGGGAAAGGTAGGAACCCACTCCCATTGCAAAGAGATAAATTCCAATTATGAGCGAAAACTGTGTTACGGAATCGCCAAGTACATACGAAGAAACGGTCGCGGCAAGCAGCTCGTAGATCAACCCGCAAGTTGCGATGATGACCACGTTCAGGAATAAAAGAGGGACGTGCTTCATTTCGAATTCAGACAGCTCGGCAGAATGACAGGAATAAAAAAGCACTTTCCTGCTAATCCCATCGGTGCCGGCCGAATCCTCTCTTAACCGTGGATGGCCGCCGCAATAATAATCGCTATCCCTAGCATGATCGCACCGATGATAAGGCCGAGACCCGTGTTGTGGTCCTCGATGATCTCATGCCGGATATCGAAGATCCTGCTCAGGATAAAGTAAGCGATTGCGAAAAAGACCAGGCCGATGAACACGAAGAGAAGAGTCGTGACCAGGATCTCAGCCAATTGGTCAAATTTGACCACAAGTCCAAATATCTGAGGGGCAAAAAAATTCATCAGCATTTATTTTCCTCCGCGAAAACCAGAATATATAAACGGCACGCCAAGCCGCGATTTACTGCCTGAATTGGCTAACTCCCAACCGAACCACGACGCCGAGGCGTAAAGGACGACCACGGTCAAGCCGATTAACATTGTGAGTATTTTGAGCATCTTCTACTCCTCGGACTCAGTTGCACCAAACATGCTTTCGCTCCATCGACGCGATTCGAAAGACATCTTTCTGATCAGACCAACGACGGGTATCAAGATCAACGCGATCAAGGCGCAAATGAAATTTACGCCGCGATTGACACTTTGTTCTACCTTCACCGTTACCGGAACGGTTTCCTGCCATTTTTCCCACGTTCCTTCAACGCGCAGTGTATAACGGCCCGCGGGCAGGGATGATATCGTAGCATCCTGAGACCGTCCGCCCTCAGTCCACGCACCGTCACTGTCGGTTCCTGTGTAGTATTCGATAGGGATGTTTACCGATTCTACTTCCTGACTCTGTTCATTAATAAGATCAACGTCCAGATCCGCCCACGAATTGTTGAGCGCGGAATTCGCAGTGATCCTCACATTTCTGTTGCCCTTTAAATCGAAAGGCTGGCTGAAAACCGTCTGGGGGGCAGTCGGCGCCGTCAGCGGGGGAAGCACCATTTGTTGTGAAAGGGGCGTGCTTGTTATACCGGCAAGCGGGATCATGAACACCGCAATTACAACAAGCAGCAGCAAAGGCAGAGCTCCCCACGTATAGTAAAACGACCCCGTGAATGGCTGATTCGGCGCAACGGACCAAGGCTTCGGAAGATCCGTCACGCCGAATGCCTTCTCGATCTCCGCATTGGTCATGTAAACGCCGACTGACCAATTAACTTCGTTTGGGCCTACCTCGGACGAAAGCATCAACGGCGCAGCAACGTAGTCGGTAGCCTGGACGGTCTCGCCCTGGTTCACGCGCCAATAGAACTCGCCTTGAACGTAACGGACGACCGCGGGCGCGTCCTGAAATATCTTGAACCACTTTCCGTTATAGCTAGCCTGCGCTCCGGTTGTCGCAGTCAACGGAGGCGTGACTTCAGCCGGATTTACCGGTTCGACAAAATTCCAATGATTGTCGGAATGGATCAACCACCGGAATCCGATCATCGGGTTGTAGAGCAAATACTCGTGCCAAAAATATTCAATGCCGTCGACCCTAACGCTTCTGAGGACCGAGCCAATTATTTTAAGCTTGGCGTCCTGGAAAGTCCCCTCGTCGCCGATCCGCAGCACGAACGCCATCGAAGACGGCGACGGGTCGAGTGTCTTCAGAAACTTGAGGTCGCCCTTATTTACGTCCAAGAGCGAACTACAATTCGGGCACGTTACACGCTCAGTTTTGTCAGGTGCTATCAGTGCGAGCGGGCCGCCGCAGTTGGGACAACCCATCGCTGCAGCAGTTGTGCGTTTCGCTTCCCTGACGACGGAACGTGCATCGCCCAGGCCGATCTCGGCCAAGGTCACCTGATTACCGACGAACACCCACGGAGGCTGAATACTATAATCGATCGTTGCGAAAGCGTTGTTGATGCCGGAAAGGTCGGCGTAGGCGCTTTGTTC
>JBBQGO010000398.1:0-2614 GCA_038323125.1 Pyrinomonadales bacterium | reverse complement strand
CGCTCTCGTTTTCGCGGTCGCGGTTATAAAGTTCGAGGCTGATCAGGTCGTTACGGGTTTCGCGATCAGCCTCTTGATGCTGGGGCTGCCGGCGGTCATAAGCAGCCGCCTGTACGATTCGGCCGGGTCGACACAACAGATCGCCCAAGAGCATTTGCTCTGGAATATCGGCAATCGCATCTCGATCGCAGCTATCCTTGCCCTCCTGCTCGTGCCCATTTGCTGGTACGTTTTATATCGGACTCCGTTCGGGCTACGCATCCGCGCCGCCGGTGAAAACCCCGAGGCGGCGGATGCCGCTGGTGTAAATGTTATCCGACTGCGTTATATCGCCGTTATCCTGTCAGGCGTACTAGCGGCCGCAGGCGGAGCGTATCTCTCGATCGGGCAGTCATCGTTCTTTACCCGCGGAATGTCTGCCGGACGCGGATATATAGCGCTCGCCGCCTTGATACTCGCCAAGTGGAAGCCGATCCCCGTCCTGTTCTCATGCCTATTCTTTGGGTTCACCGAAGCGTTGTCTATCCAACTGCAGGGAGTCGTAAAGATGCCATCGGGCGAAGACGTCCCTGTACAGTTCATACAGATCATCCCTTACGTTTTGACTATCATAGTGCTCGCTGGCTTTATCGGCCTGTCGCGGGCACCAAAAGCGTTGGGCAAGCCTTATAGAAAAGAGAGTTGAGATGTTTAATGGTTAGCATCGAGCTTCAGATTGAGTAGTTGATTTAATGAGACTCCCTGCTGCGAGGCTTCCAGTGCGAGCTTTCGATGCAGATACTCAGGCATTCTAAGAACTAGCCGGCCGCTGAACGAACGCTTACCAAGCGGTTCGGGAACTAGTTCCTTATTCTTCTTTAGATCGGAGAGAACGAGCTTAACAACTTTTTTGATTTCTTTCAGTGCTCCCTCCTGGGTCTCGCCATGAGCCGCCAAAGACGGAAACTCCACCACCCGAGCGATAAACGCTTCATCTTCCTGAGACCAACCAACACTGTATAAATATTTTTCGAGTTCCATAAGACCAACTTGCGTGAGCGAAACCCAATGGCTAGATCCACCGACTTAACCCGATCACTTCTCAATCCCATCGTCGCGTGTTTGACAACTGATCACCCTGACGACTTTATCTTCCTCAGACATCTAATTACCTGCCGCACTTGATAGGGCTTTGCCAACTTCCCGGCCCTCTGCAGATTGATCCGGGGATCGCCCTTCCACGGAGTTTTGAAAATGTGATGGCTGCCGCTTGTGCGGTATGGACCAAATATGTCACAACAGATTGAAAGGATTCGTGAGAACCGTGTGTTTTTCTCGATCTCCTCTAATTCAGCAATTAGATTGTCAATTGATGAATGATCCCCGATACTAGTCATCAGAAAGTGACGATACCACTGGTAGTATCATTCGTCAATCGTTGGATTAATGACTCAATATTGAAGTTGCCTAATTAATAACTACTTCTGTAATCTAATGTGACTCTTTATGTCCTTCGAAAAAGCATCAGAAGCTGTTGAATTTATTAGATCAAAATACGCGAGAGAGATCAGCTCGGCCATCGTTCTCGGCAGCGGCCTGGGCGCGTTTGCCGATTCGGTCACGGACGCCGTTCGTATACCTTACGATGAGATTCCTAACTTTGCCCGGTCGACGGTGCAGGGGCACGCGGGGCAGTTGGTCCTCGGAGATCTTGATGGCGTGTCGGTGGCGGTACAACAAGGCCGTTTTCACTATTATGAAGGGTACGAGATGGAGCAGGTGATGCTGCCGGTGCGGGCATTTGGCCTGTTGGGTATCAAAAACCTCATACTGACCAATGCTGCGGGCAGCCTCGATACCGATATGCAGCCGGGCAGTTTGATGCTTATCTCGGACCATATAAACGCTCTCGGGGTCAATCCGCTTCGCGGCCCCAATGACGACCGGTTCGGGCCGCGGTTTCCTGACATGACCGAGGTCTATGACCGCGAGTTTAACCAGATAGCCTCGGACGAAGCAACTGCTATCTCGCAGGAAAGGTTTGAGAGCGGGAAGGACAAGAAGTTGACGGATTTTCTCAGCCGCGGCGTATATTGCGCCCTGTCAGGCCCCACATACGAGACACCGGCTGAGATACATATGTACCGCCAGCTCGGCGCCAATGCGGTAGGCATGTCGACGGTGCCCGAAGCCATTGCCGCGCGCCATCAGGGCATGCGTGTGCTCGGCATTTCATGCATCACAAACCTCGCCGCAGGTATGAGCGGCGAGGCGATCGATCACAAGGAAGTAATGGACACCGGCGCCCGCGTCTCGGACGTCTTTCAGGAACTGCTGAGGCGGGTAGTGGCCAGAATAAATTAGTACAGGATCAACAGGATAGACATGATACAGGGATGGCTATCCTGCCTATCCTGCTCATCCTGTTAGAATGATTTCATGATCATCGGAATATGCGGCGGAACGGGTTCGGGTAAGACTACGATTGCGCGAGCGATCGTAAATGCGGTTGGCGCTCATAACGTTGTGCTGATCGAACAGGACTCGTATTACCGAAACCTGTCGGACATGCCGCTTGACGAGCGTCATCAGGCAAATTTTGACCATCCGGATTCGCTGGATAGCGAGATGTTGG
>JBBQGO010000397.1:0-2619 GCA_038323125.1 Pyrinomonadales bacterium | reverse complement strand
AGCGGCTCTCTCTCCGCGTTAGGCTTAGTATGAATCTCATTGGTAGTTCAGGTCATCGCTAAGAATGCGGCCGTCACTCAGCACGACCCGGCGCTGTGCCCGCGAGGCCAATTCGATGTCGTGGGTCACTAGTACTAGCGTGACATTATTCACACGATGCAGCTCGGTCATCAGGTCAAAGATGTGCTGGCCGTTTTTTGAGTCGAGATTGCCGGTGGGTTCGTCCGCCAAAAGGTATTTTGGTGAATTGGCAAAGGCCCGGGCGATGGCGACACGCTGCTGCTCGCCGCCAGATAATTCGGGCGGATAATGATGGCCGCGATTGGTCAGATCGACCTCGTCGAGCAGCTTTTTTCCTCGTTCGGCCGAATCTTTTGTCCCGAGGATCTCCATCGGGATCAGGATGTTTTCGTAAGCCGTCAGGCTCGGTATCAAGTGAAAGGACTGAAATATGAACCCGATCTTTTCGCTCCGAATGCGTGCAAGCTGGTCGTCAGACTGCGATGTGATCTCGTCCTCATCGACAAAAATGCTGCCAGAGGTCGGCTCGTCGAGGCCCGCGATCAGGCCAAGCAGCGTCGATTTGCCGCTGCCCGACGCGCCGGTGACCGCGACAAATTGTCCGTCCGGGATCGTCAGCGAGACATCATCGAGAATCGTCAGATCTTCGATGCCCGAGCGAACTGTCTTGGTGACATTATTGAGAACGATCATATGATTAGATGTTAGATTCTAGATGGCAGATCAGGGAAATCGGATACCCAAGTATTAACAACATCGGAGTTCCTTTGACATCGGGCCGCCAGCATTTAACATCAAATAACTTACGCCGCACGCACACTATGAAGAATATTGTTCGAAGATCAGCACCGATAAGTTTCATGTTTTTAGCATTGTCAGCCGGGCTATTGCTGTTTGCGTGCGGCCAAAAGTCTGCGAGGTCGACTCCCGAACCGGCACTCGCGGTGCCTCAGATCAAGAATGATCGGCCAAAGATAGTCGCATTTGGCGACAGCCTGACCGCGGGCTTTGGATTGCTTGAAAAAGAATCTTATCCATATCTGCTGCAGGAAAAGCTAAAGGCTGATGGCCTCGATTTTGAGGTGATAAACGCAGGCGTCTCGGGCGAAACTAGCCTCGGCGGACTAGAGCGGATCGACTGGGTGCTGGAGATGGAAAATATCAAAATATTGATACTCGAACTCGGGGCAAACGACCTGATGCGTGGCGTGCCGCCCGCAACGGTCAAGAGGAATTTGAACACCATTATCGAAAAAGCCACGTCCAAGAATGTTCGTGTTCTGCTTTGCGGCATGCTGGCCCCGACGACGGCAGGTTCTGACTATTCGCGCGATTTTACGCTGGTCTTTCCTGATCTGGCGACAAAGCACAAGGTCGAGTTTCTCCCGTTTTTGCTAGATGGTGTAGCGCTCAAGAAAGAACTAAATCAGTCTGATGGAATACATCCAAACGCGGCCGGAGAACGGATAATGACTGATAACGTTTATGCTGCGTTGAAGCCAATGTTGCAGAATTTGTCGAAGTAGTTTTGGATTTATCAACACACGAGAATTAGAAAGAAATGAGGCTGTATTTGCTTGTATTGGTGATGCTTGTTGCGTTCGCGGCCACGGTCAGCGGACAGGAGGCAAGCACCGATGTATCAGGCGCAACTGTCGACAGATCCTCAGAATCTCAGGGCGTCGTTGAAAGGAACGTTCCTGTGGATGTCGCGCCGCCTGACGCGAGTACGGTTGCGACCGAAAAGGACGATAGCGACGGAAACAAGCAGGATACGTCCAATGCCTGGTATAAACCCCCGACACAAAAGGTACGTCTCAAGTCCTATGTTAACGGTGTGATCGGCCCGGTAGCGCTCGTAAAGTACGCAGCGACCGCAGGCCTTACCACTGCCCGGAACACACCTTCGGAATGGGGACCGGGCTGGGAAGGCTATGGCCGCCGATTCGCCAACACCCTCGGGAAAAGCGCGATCCGAAGGACCACAATGTACGCTTTGGACGAGACTCTAAAGATCGACAGTAAGTTCTATCCGAGCCGCGACCGCAAGCCCGTTGCAAGGCTTCGTAATGCGATATTCTCGCCATTTACCGCTCGAAACAGAGAGGGCGAGCGCGTTGCCGGCATCCCGAGGATCGCGGGCAGTATAGCTGCCGGGGTGATCGCGTCTGAGGTCTGGTACCCGAAAAGGTTCAATTATGTCCACGGATTGAAAGGTGCCGCGATCGCGCTTGCCTTTAACGCCACGTTTAATATCTTTCGAGAGTTTATCTGGAAAAATAGGTGAGTGTGTTGCTGCCGGCCGTGTTATTCTAGTCCGCAACAAAACTCGTTGAACCGATAAATTCTATAAATGAACATTAATCATCTGGAGTGCGGCCTGTGCTCCGCCATCCACGAATCAGGCGTATCTCATAATCTCTGCCTAGAATGCGGCAAACCATTGCTGGTCCGCTACGATCTTGACGCCGCCGCCCAAACTCTAACAAAAGAAGTATTGAAGACACGCGAGTCAACGCTATGGCGATATCGCGAAGTGCTGCCCGTCGAGAATAGTGCGAACATTGTCTCGCTTGGCGAAGGCTGGACGCCGCTCTT
>JBBQGO010000396.1:0-2647 GCA_038323125.1 Pyrinomonadales bacterium | reverse complement strand
AAGGCACCTAACGAGCGACGAGATCGTGGCGAGCATTGATGAGGTGCTTGCTTCGCCGGCCGACGGCGGTTTGTTACGACTGATCGTGGCGAGGCCGTCGATCGGAAAGCGTACGGTGCTGTCCGAGGCAAAACTGGATATCGATCAGGGGCTAGTCGGAGATAACTGGTTTACCCGAGGCAGTAAACGAACGACGAACGGTGACGGCCACCCCGAGATGCAGCTCAATATCATGAATGCCCGGTTTGCCGAGCTCGTTGCCGGCGGCCCCGAACGAATGAAGTTGGCGGGCGACCAGCTTTTTGTCGACCTCGACCTAGGCCGCGACAACCTGCCGCCCGGCACGCGGCTGACCGTCGGCTCAGCGATCATCGAGATCAATGCCGTACCGCATTTAGGATGTAAAAAGTTTGTCGAACGCTTTGGCATCGACGCGATGAAATACGCCAATTCCGACTTTGGGCGGAAGCATAACTTGCGCGGTGTAAATGCGAAGGTGATCAAGTCGGGCAAAATAAACGTCGGCGACATGACTATGAAGTCGCTGTGATTTAAGTCCTATCGCAAAAACCTGCCGAACGAGAAAAAGAACTTGCCATTGCCTCGGTCGTTGACGCCGGCGCCGACCAGTATCGGGCCGAGCGGTGTTTCGACGATCACGCCGCCCGACAGGCTTTGGCGATAGCGTGCGGCTCCAAAGGTTTCAAATGCGCTGCCGCCCTCATACCATGCACCGACATACGCACGCCCGCCAAAGATCGCCGGCAGGATGCTTCGCGAATGAAGTATGCCAACGCCGCCGAGAACATAATTGTCCGCGCGAAACGCATCTACGTCGTAACCGCCGATCCTGAACGGTCCGCCGAGAGCAAACTTTCTGAGCACTGGAGCGTCGCCGCCAACGGTCGTACCGCCGCCGCCGAACGCAAAGAACGTGTTCCGCGCGCTAAGAGGTGCAAATACATTGTTCCTGGTCTCAACCTGTGTAAAGGACCCGGCGGCACCCGGAGTATCGAAGTAATGCTCAGCAAGGTTTCGCGAATAGACGCCGCGCGAAGGCACCTGTGCCTGGTCGAGGCTGTCGAACGTCCAACCCGCGGACACGAGCGAGAAGCGCCCGTTCAAGTCCGGCAGCACATCATCACCTATCCTCAGGTCTGCACGTTCGCGGCCAATGGTGTAACCCAGCCGCACCTGACTGCGGGGGTTGAATGTGTAACCGATGTCGATGCCGGCCTTCGCGAGCGACCGCGTGTACTCCGACGACCTCCTTTCACCGTCAAACAGGCTGATCCGCCGGCGTTCATAGGACACACGAGGGGCCATAAAGAACCGCGTGTCTCCGAGCGGACGGTAATACTCACTCGCCACCAGCGTGCGCGAGCCAAGCTTCACATCATTGCGCCACTCGGCGCCATAGCGGCCGATGTCGTAAACGGTCATACGGGCGCTGATGCCAAAGTTGGCACTTTCCGATTCAATATTGTTAACGTCGAACCCGATATCGAGACGTGTTGGGTCGGCACGCCGGCCATTGGTTTCATTGGAACGGATGAGCAGGCCGATCTTTCCTTCGCGCACGATCAGGTCGTAGTTAAGTGAGTCGAACCGGCCTGTGCCCGTCAATCGCGACAGCTCACGGGCAAGCCGCAGCTGAGCCTCTTCGTCCAGCGGTTTGCCCAAATATGTTTCACCGAGTGTGTCCTCGATCGTTCGGGCGGCATCGCGGTCCTCGCCGTCAACCGCCAGAAACAGCGGGACCGGGGTGCCGTCTGTGGTGACCTTTCCCCGGCGGGCATCGATATGTGCCTGCCAATCCGCCTCGCTCAGCGACAGCGGCCTCAGCAGCAGGCTCTTGGCCTTAGCACCCTCGTAGCCCAGTTCGATGATCGCTTTGCTCTGGCCAAAGTTTGTCGATGTATATCCCTGCAGGTCTGGGGCGATGATCAGATCGGCCTGCGACAGGCTGCGGCGGGAGTTGTCGGCCGTCGCGATGTTTATGGTTTGCGCGAGCACACCCAAAAGGTTGTTGAGCGACTCGCGGTCCGCCGGCTGGCTTTCGATATTGACGACGAGCAGGATGTCGGCCCCCATCGCCTTGACCACATTGGTAGGGATGTTATTGACCAGGCCGCCGTCCGCAAGGATCTTGCCGTCGATCTCAACGGGTGCGAAAACGCCCGGTATCGCCATCGTGGCCCTCAGGCTGCGTGACAGCGACCCGCTCTTTAACTCCTCCGAACGGCCGTCCACCATGTTGGTCGCCACGACGCGAAAGGGTATCGGCAACTTATCAAAATCACGAACACCCGCGTATGGCAACGCGGCACGATCAAAGAGCAGCCCAATCTCATGGCCCGAATTAAAGGCCGCCGGGAGCTGCAGATTCGTGAGTTTGCCGCGGAGCGGTATGGGCGCCGGTATGTTTCTGCGGTCCTCTTTGCGGCGAAACGACAGGTCGTCAAAATTTGCCGTCGCTGAAAACAGCTTGTCCCAATCCAGCGTCGCGACAAACTGTTCGATCTCGGCCGGCGTCTTACCCATAGCGTACAGTGCCCCGATAAGCGCGCCCATGCTCGCACCCCCGACATAATCGACAGGCACGCGGTTCTCTTCTAAAACTTTGAGGACCCCGATATGGGCGAAA
>JBBQGO010000395.1:0-2687 GCA_038323125.1 Pyrinomonadales bacterium | reverse complement strand
CCTTATTATAACCAAACAATTGAGATCTCGTCTTTTAACTGCTCAAACTCGTGATCGCCTGTCAATAGAGTAGCCTTATTGTGTTTGGCGACGGCGGCGGCAAAGCAATCGGCGAAGGAGATGTTGCCTTTGACCTTGAAGCTGGCGGCGATCTTGCTTAATGGCCAGTCGGCCTCGACAAAATCTATGCCGATCTCCCGTATCATGCGGATCGCGCGGTCGGCCTCGGCCGGATTGATTCGTCGGGCGATGATGTACCAGATTTCGCCCGCATTAACGACCGACATAAGCAACGGAACTGCGTCGTCGTGAGCGTCGGAAATAAGGTCTGCAACACGTTCGGCTGCTGGCTCGCCTTCGAGATAGGCCATGATCGCCCAGGAATCGAGCACTATAACTTTAGGTTTTCGCATCCAATGACTTCTCCAATTCCTTTTCTGCCATGAGTTCCTTCAAAAGCCCTTTCCCGCGAAAACGTCCGCGAAGGCTGTGTATGTATTCACGCGTGATCGGTGTGAGTATGATCTGTGCATTGACTTCGTCGAGCTCGACCTGGATACGCGTGCCAGTCTTTATACCGAGCTTTCGGCGAACTGAAGAGGGTATAACGACCTGACCCTTTGTTGTAGCTGTTGTTTCCATATGTACCACCGTATAAAGAAAGTAGCATATGCGGAAAATGTAGGTCAATACACAACTATCTTACTCATATAGTCCAGTAACAGTTCAGCGGGCGCCGCGACCTACGGCGGTTATGGTGTTTAGGTGGAGGTGCATTAGGCCGTTCTGGTCGACGTGGATGTCGTTGAACAGGGCGGTGCGCATCATTTTTATCAGAAAGTGCATGCAGAATGCGCTTGTATGGATGATCTTGCCTTTTGTGCCGGATTTAGGTTTGACGCGAAAGGCTCCGTCAAGCCAGCCGTCGCATTTTTGTATGCCGATGACCTGTCGCGCCGTGTCGAACATCATCTCGACGGCGTCGGGCTCGCCGAGTGCTTCCCATGCGGCCTCGTTCATATAGATCACACCTCTAGGCCCGATCGTCACCCGCAAGGCGTCAGTCACGAACCGGCTGTGCTGCCGCCCCGAAAATCTGGTCCACTGGTTCGCGATCTTCATGTGCAAGATTGTTGCATAGCTGCAACAATTCAGTCAAGTATGAATCGTGACAAACATAGACATTTCGCGCTCTTGACGCAACGTAAAGAGGTCGAGGAGAACGCGGAGCAAAGGGCGGAATTTACGTGGCCTTTTCAGTGAATCTCGCTAAAAGCCCCGCGTGCGCGTTATTGTGACACAGATGATCGTGGCCCGTTTTGCTCGGTGCAAGCTCTAGGCTTGGAGTATCGGTAACGCGGCTGCTCTGATGCCCGTCGCGGGGACAAAGGCGGCCTCGCTGTGGTCGAAGACCTCGTCGAGTTCCTTTTCGACGCTGCCGTGGCCCGCTGGGATTGCCTTTATCATCGGCTCAAAGTTGCGAAAATCGTACAGCTCATTATCCAGCAGATGCGAGCCGGTGACGTTGGTCAACGCGGTCATCATCGTTTGGCGGATGAAGGGCGTTTCCTTTTCCAGCTCGTTGATGAGGCGCTTGATGCGGGCACGTTTGAGATTTGGCTGCGAACCGCAGAGATTGCAGGGTATGATCGGGAATTTTTGCTCTTCCGAGTATTTTACGATCTCGGACTCCTGACAATACGCGAGCGGGCGGATGATCGTGTTGCGTCCATCGTCGCTGCGCAAGATCGGCGGCATCGCCTTTAGCTGGCCGACGTAGAAGAGATTCATCAGAAAGGTCGCGATGATGTCGTCGCCATGGTGGCCAAGCGCGATCTTAGTCACGCCCATTTCGACGGCCGTCGTGTACAAAATCCCGCGTCTGAGGCGTGAGCAGAGCGAGCAGTACGTTTTGCCCTCGGGAATGTGAGCGGTGACGATCGAGAACGTGTCTTCCTCGACTATGCGAAACGGAACATTTCGCGCCGTCAGGTATTCGGGCAACACATGCTCGGGAAAATCAGGCTGTTTCTGATCGAGATTGACCGCGACAAGCTCGAATTTGATCGGCGCCCGGCGCTGCACATCGAGCAGCAGGTCGAGCATCGTGTAGCTGTCCTTGCCGCCCGAGAGACAGACCATCACCTTATCGCCATCCTCGATCATCGAGAAATCAGCTATAGCGTTGCCCATTTTTTTGAGCAATTTGTGCTTGGTTTTAGTCTCAGCCTGCATCTCGTTTTACGCGCCTATCGAAAGCTATGAATTCTGCCACTTTATGCCGTCTTTTACAACTTCAAAAAAGCGCTAGACACTCTGCAATAAGTGACCTATTATCTATTTGATAGAGAATACGAGGCAGGTTCATGGGTTATAGGCCTTTCGGCCAAACGGCGGTTTTTCGAGCCTCTAGTCTTGTCTAATCCACTTTTTTAGCGAGGTAAACACTATGATCAGAATGGGACGAAACAGAGACGACGCGGGCACCCCGGAACCGGCACAACCGACAAACTACAACTACGCCAGCGAGCCTCAGCCGACGGCCGGTGCGCGTGCGATATCCGAGAGCGACTCGATGGCACGCGATATCAAGGAAGGCCGGCTGAGCGGCTTTGTCGGCCATGGGACGACGTTGACCGGCGAGACCGAGTTTCACGCCATGCTCCGCGTCGATGGCCATCTCATCG
>JBBQGO010000394.1:0-2710 GCA_038323125.1 Pyrinomonadales bacterium | reverse complement strand
CCCGACGAACTGATGTACGAGCCGTTTGGACTGTCCAAAGATACGATGAAGATCCTAACGGGCTATGGGCATAAGTTTACGGAGCGAGCAGGAAACATCGCATCGGCTACCGGAATTATGATAGACAACAATGGAATTAGGATCGGGGCCATTGACCCACGCAGCGATGGGGAAGCAGTTGGTTATTGATCTCTTTCCAGAAGTTTAGTCGTGCTGTCCGTGACGCTCCCAGGTGTAGGAGCCAGATCGTTAGTGTCACGCCAGATCCCGGTCGTTGGGGGAGAATATACATTAGCCTGCACCTGTTGGCCCTCGGTCAGCGAATGACCGGAATCCGAACCCGGTGGAAGAACGAGATCCGCCGGAACTGCTCCACCGACACCTATCGGAACGGGTGATTCAAACATTAAAGCGTAAGCGGCTCGCAGCAGTGCACCAACGGTAAAGATAATTACTGCTGCGAACACAGCGAAAGGTTCGATCTGGGCCGCGATAGAGATCATTGCGATCATCGGAACGACCAGGAAGGATATTAGAAAGAAAAACAAGCCCTTGTAAACTCCGCGTCGTCTCGGCGAAATCGCCGCGGTCTTTTGCGATGTTCCGCCAATACTAGGCAGCTGCCCATCATTAGACACCAGCGCAGCGACTCCAGTCAGCAAAAAACCGCACTTCGAACAGAAGCGCGTTTGATCAGTGATTTGTTGTTGGCCGCATTTTGGGCAGTGCATCTGTTAACGATCCTCTTCTTTGATCAATAATCGCGTTGTGCCGTCCGTAACGCTTCCCGGAGTCATTAGTTCTCCAGTATCCGGAGCTCGCCATCCTCCGTGCGGGGCAGTATAGGATGATGCGGATCGCGCTTCTTGAGCATTCAGCTGTGGAACAGCCCCGGGCGCCTCAAATTTACGCATACCGGGATCCATCTGCTGACTATACGTCCTTCCAGCCAATTTCTTAGTGGAAGGCAAAAAGGCCAAAGAGAATATCAGGATCAGAACGGAGCCGAACACGCCTGTAACGGCGGTCAGACCGGCTAACTCATCAATGCCCATTATGCCGCCGACCGACGTAAGGAACATCGTGAAGAAAACGAACCAAAAAATAGAAAAGAAGACGCCATTCTTTTTGTTCAACAGGGGTATCTTTGCGTCGCGTCCCGCGAATTCGGGCAGCGTTCCGCCATGAGCAAGAACCTCGGCAACAAGGTCAAGCTGGAAACCGCATTTGGAACAGAACTTGGTATCGGCCGAGATCTGAAGTTGGCCGCATCTTGGACAGTGCATAAGAGAACCCCTCTAAATACTGGACCACCGAGAAACAACGAATTTTTACACGAAAAAGTTCGGCGTGCAATTTTTCCCGGACTAACCTAGCTGTTTAAGTGGTGCCCGATCAGCGATCGCCGCAGCTACTCCTAACATAAATTCAGCTTTAGAAATGCTACCAAGAAGGACCGCGAAGACCGGCAAAATAATCGTCGGCGCGGGACTTGTCTTGAGCAGGTCCTCGTCCGAGGCAATAAATCGCATTCCTTTAATGCGGGCTTCACGCACTTCCGAGAGATAATTTACTACGCCGGACCGGTCCTTAAGTTCTTCCGGGAGTGTCCATTCAAAAGGATCGTCCCATAAACGAGTTGTAAGTCCGCCGATAGCCTTTTCGACCTCGGCAGCGGAACGCACAATCGCGTTTCCAAACGACGATCCCGTAATCGAGCCCCCAATTTCGTCGTTAGTAAATAAGGCGTCCGACGGGAAACTCTGAATCAGCGAAATGCCGCGACGGTGTATGTCCTCAAATTGATCGTCGATAATCTGAACTATGGTCCGCATGTAAACAAGTTTCGGCCGGGTTAACGATTCGCGAAACGCCTATCTTTTTCATACAAGCCTAAGCCATAATTTCGACCTTTCCAGTTGAGACCATTCCCAATGCGGCCCTTAACGCCTAACTTGACTCCGTTTGAGGGGACACTGTCCTCGGTCACAACCCAGATAGAACCGGTGCCGTCGTCGATCTTATAAGCCCCGCCTCTGATCGGCGTTCCGGGTATGTTGAGACCGTAACTGTCCTTAACCGTACCTGCGATCGCGACGTCTTTATCGGCGTATTTTCCCGGATTTGCCTGAATATCGGCAATGCTTACCCTTTTTGGGCACGCGGCCGCGAACAGGACGAGAACCGACAGCAATATAACTGCGACGCTTTTCGTGAATTTGTACATATCTTTTCTCCTTTTTCACCTCGGGAGAGCCGAACGTTGGAGAGATTCTCAATGGTGATAATAGTTTGCCAGAAAACTTCTTATCTGTAATGCTTTAAAGCCGTATAGAATTTCTTTGCCTCACACGATCATGCAGGAAATTGAAGGTCAAAATCGATCGCAGCCATTGTCGATAATCTCGGACATTCGCAGCGACCTGTCGTTCGTAACCGGGGGTCACAAAGCGCCGAAGTCCTGGACCTTTGATGCTCTTTCTTCTGAGGGGCAAGACGCGGTGATCGTTCAGTTCTGTTCACCGGACCGAGACACTTCGGCCGACGGGACGGCATCGGTGAGTTTTCTTTTTCTGAACGGTCGTCAGGTGAAGATGCGAGTCCGCCGAACGTATCCGGCTGGGTCGTTTATCATTCATTCCGGTCGAAGCGTGACACTCCAAGATTCGGGTTTTCGTTTTGATAAGGTTGATTACGGATCGGGTTACCA
>JBBQGO010000393.1:0-2720 GCA_038323125.1 Pyrinomonadales bacterium | reverse complement strand
AATTGGAAAATCATGCGTATTTTGGTCATAGGATCCGGCGGCCGCGAGCATGCGATCTGCAAAACATTTGCCCGTTCCGCACGGGTCTCAAAACTTTTTTGTGCGCCCGGTAATGCGGGCATCGGCGAACTTGCAGAAATTGTCGATATCAGTCCAACCGACGTTTCAGCGCTTGCAGATTATGCTGCAGCTAACGCGATCGATCTAACGTTCGTAGGGCCTGAGTCCTCGCTGGTTGAGAGCATAGTTGACGTATTTGAAAACCGCGGCCTGCAGATCATCGGAGTATCTGGAGCGGCCTCGCGGCTAGAGGGCAGCAAAGCATTTGCAAAGGACTTTATGGTTCGTAACGGCATCCCGACTGCCGAGTTTCGAACTGCTTACTCTGTTGATGAAGCTCGCGATGTGCTCAAATCTGGTGCGTTTGGGCGCGAAGACTCTGCGGTCGTGGTCAAAGCTGACGGGTTGGCCGCGGGCAAGGGCGTGGTTGTTGCTTCTAATAGGAGGGACGCTCTTAGCGCCATTGAAACGATGCCCGTTTTCGTTGGCGCGGCGGCCCAGTCAATCGTGCTTGAAGAGTGTTTGATCGGACGGGAAGTGTCGCTGCTGTTGTTCTGCGACGGCGAAGGATTTGCGGTAATGCCGCCAACCAAAGACCACAAGCGAATTTGGGACGATGATAAGGGTCCTAATACCGGCGGAATGGGCACTATCACTGACGGGTCGTTGCTGACTGCGGAACAACTGAGTGAGATAACGAAATCGATTATCGACCCCACTCTCGCAGGTGCTCGCAATGAAGGATTTCCAGTTCGAGGAATACTGTTTCTAGGCCTGATGATCACTGACGCCGGAATCAAACTTCTTGAATATAATGTCCGCTTCGGCGATCCCGAGGCACAAACAATACTGGTTCGGCTTGAAACGGATCTGGTTGAGATATGCGAGGCGATCCAAGGCGGGTGGCTTGCCGATCTCCCGATCCATTGGCGGGAGGGTAATTCGGCATGCGTGGTGCTTGCAGCTGAACATTATCCGGCTAAGCCGCGAATTGGAGATGTCATCGCGGGCCTCGAAGAGGCAGCAATGAAGGATATTGAGATCTTTCACTCCGGTACCGCAAAAGACGAGAATGGCGAGTTTTTAACGGCCGGTGGGCGCGTTCTAGGCGTAACCGCTGTCGGTGATGACCTCGAAACTGCCGTGGGTTGGGCCTATCACTCCGCGAGCAAGATTAGCTGGCCGGGAATGCAATTTCGCTCAGATATTGGGCGTTAGGCGAATGCAAAAGGCGGCCCGAAAGCCGCCCGTTGTTTTTGAGTATTAGACCTGCTCGATTAGCCGCCCATTTCATTTACGCGGGCAGGCGCAAGATCCATTACGTTATCTCCCGTTGTCACCGAGACCGGCGAACTCCACATCGCGAAACCCTTTCCAGTTTTAGTGATCCCGAAGAGGTAATAGCTTCCGGGTTCTACGGCGTTGAGCTTCGCCGTGCCCGAGCCGTCAGTAGTTCCGGAATACTTGATTTTCGAATTGATCGCAGCCATTGCCTTTTGGCGAAAATCCCCGAACCTCTCGGGGAACATAACGGCCAAACCGAGACTGTTCGCAAGTGAGTTTCCTTCAATAGGCTCGAGACCTGCGTCGTCCAGGATCTCCTCAAGACTCTTATCCAACAAATAAAACTTCTCGTTTTTTACGGCTAGAGGCGAACCGTTCTGCGAGACGACCTTAGCGGCAATTCGAACGCTGCCTTTATCCGGGGGTAAATTCACATCGGTCTGCGAACCCGGTACCGACGTTCGAGATTCAGGTGCAGTCGAAGTATCAACAGTTGTTGAACTGGACGGGACCGAGGTGTAACTCGTATCTGATGACGATCGATCGGCAGGTTCGGAAACCCGTTTTCCGTCGACGTTTACGCGCAAATTCGAATTCGCATCGTCGTTCGTGCGATTGAAAACGACAAAGGCAAGAATCAGGAGGCCGATCGCCGCGATCCCCATCGCAGCAAATGCCCATGGTGGAATGCCTTCCTCGCGAGGTACCTCGTTTACTACGACCGGTCGCACCGGCGGAGTGACGACCTGTAAGGGCCTGCCGCAGCTAGGGCATGCAACCGCCGAAGTTGAGACATCGTGTCCGCATTCAGGACAGTTTGATAATGACATAATGAATATTCTCCTTCTTTTAAAGTGTCACTATCGCCAAGTGCAAAGCATGTGCCATAACACAAATTAGCCCTCATTAACTGGAGTATCTTTTTTGGTAATATTCTTCCAATTTTGTAACTGAATTCGTCCGTCCGTCTCTTCGCGATCGCGATTCTCGCCTCGTTCCTGGATCCAGCTCTTTATTGAAGCTGTTTGATTGCGCTTGTCGGCCTTATCATCAATTTCCGTTCTCTCACGAGGAGCTTCCGTTTCCTCTTCTTTGTCTGCCTTTATGACCTTTATTTCTTGCATGTGATCTGTCGGGTATCCAGTTCTGGATTCGTCCCGGTCTAATGTAGAAACGCTTTTAAGTGTAATGTGTTTTGACTGGGTGACGGCAATAAAAATTGCCAATCATTCCTATTTTCAGGGATTTAGAAAAGTCCGTCTGTGCGGAACCGCACCACGGCGAATATCGGCGTGATACGGTCAATAACGTTGCGTCGTAACGACATACGCATGGAAATTCGTGAGCATCTCCTCGAGGGAATCACCGCCGAATTT
>JBBQGO010000392.1:0-2740 GCA_038323125.1 Pyrinomonadales bacterium | reverse complement strand
GCCCGGAACTGACGTCGCCATCACGAACGGCATTCTCAACGTCCTCATCAACGAAGGCCTGATCGATCAACAATTTATCGCGAGCCGAACGAACGATTGGGAAGCGACGCGGGACATGGCCCTAAAGTATCCGCCCGATGTCGCGTCTGAGATAACAGGCGTGCCGGCGGAGAAGATAATTGAAGCAGCACTACTCTATGGCCGTGCAAAGACGGGCATGATCTTGCACGCTCGCGGCATCGAGCATCACTCCAACGGAACGGAAAACGTCTTGGGCTATATCAACATCGTGTTGGCGACCGGCAAGATCGGCTCCGAGGGCAGGGGTTACGGTACGATCACCGGCCAGGGGAACGGGCAGGGCGGCCGCGAACATGGCCAGAAGGCGGATCAGTTGCCGGGTTACCGATCGATGCTCAATCCCGAACACCGCAAGTACGTAGCGGATGTTTGGGGCATCGATGAGTCTGAGATGCCGGAAGCCGGTGTCTCCGCCGTCGAACTGTTCAACAAGATGCGTGAGGGCGAGATTCGCGGCCTGCTCTCTATCTGCAGCAATATGATGGTCTCGCTCCCTGATACCAACATGGTCCGCAAATCACTTGAGGGGCTCGATTTTAACTTAAATATCGATTTCTTTATGTCCGAATCCTCGCGTTACGCCGATGTTGTTTTGCCCGGGACGACGTGGTCCGAGGACGAGGGCACTACGACAAATGGCGAGGGCCGAGTGATCAAGATCAACAAAGCGATCGACCCGCCCGGCGAGGCGATGGAGGATTGGAAGATTCTGCAGGAGATCTCGCGTCGAATGGGCCGCGGCAAGTATTTTGCGTTCAACTCACCGGGCGAGATCTTTGACGAGCTTCGCCTGGCGTCAAAAGGCGGCAAGGCCGACTATTACGGCATAACGTACGACAAGATAAAAGAGCAGGACGGTGTGTTCTGGCCGTGCCCGACCGAGGAGAGTAAGGGCACTCCGCGGTTGTTCGAAGAGCGTTTTGCGCATGAGGACGGCAAGGCCAAGTTTCATCCGATCGAGTACAAGGGCGCACAGGAAAAGCCCGATGACGAGTATCCGCTGATCTTCACAAGCGGCCGCATTGTCCACCAATATCTGTCCGGCAATCAAACTCGCCGTATCGGCTTCCTCGTACAGCAGTGTCCTGAACCCTTTGTCGAGATACACCCCGAGACGGCGATGAAATACAAGATCAACGACGGCGAACGCGTGAAAGTGATCTCGCGCCGAGGAGAGGGCATCTTTCCGGCGCTGGTAGTAAAGACGATCAGGCCCGATACGATCTTTGTCCCATATCACTGGGGCGAGCAGCTTGCTGCCAACCAGATCACGAACGCCGCTCTCGACCCGACATCCAAGATACCTGAATTCAAAGCATGCGCCGCGCGGATCGAGAAGATCCATTCACGCGAGTTGCCGATACTCGGGAGGGGAAGAAAGGGCACGAGTCTGAGCGAAGTACAAAGGGGGAAGTAAGGGTATGCAGGAAACAATGTTCATCGATCCTCAGAGATGTATCGGCTGCCGGGCCTGTGTGTCGGCGTGTCGCGAATGTTCGACCCATAAGGGTTTCTCGATGATCTTTGTTGACTATATCGACCGGGCCGAGACGACCGCAACCATGCCGACGGTCTGCATGCACTGTACTGAGCCCACGTGTGCACAGGTCTGCCCGGCTGACGCGATCAAGCAAAACGCGGACGGCGTTGTTATGTCTGCGCTGAAGCCCCGTTGCCTCGACTGCCGCAACTGCGTAAACGCCTGCCCGTTCGGTGTCCCGAAATACAACTCGGCAATGCATCTGCAAATGAAATGCGATATGTGCTACGACCGCACTTCCGAAGGCCTAATGCCGATGTGTGCAAGCGTCTGCCCTACCGGTGCGATCGCGTTCGGCAAGTTCGAGCAGATCGTGCCGCTTCGCAGGACAAAGCCGGTCAATGTTCACGTTTTTGGCAATCAAAAGGTAGAGACCAAGGTTTATGTGATGCTGCCGACCGATGCCGACGCGGTCGAGGTGGACGGGTGCGGCGTGTTCGAAGGGCGTTTGGGGATAAGCGATCCTGAAAATGAGTCGTGGATCGATAGCCAGGTCGACGACTCTGACAACAGCAACGAGTTTTAGGGTGGTAGGTATATGAGTGTGAAACTTTCCGATACGATAAACAGAGTGTTGTCCGATGAGGGCGATGTGAGACGTGCGACAGATTCGCATCAGGCCGAATTCCCATATGGCCAGGACCCGGAGGCTGAAGTAACACGCCGCGAATTCTGTAACTTCCTGTTCCTAACGTCCACCGCCCTTTTTCTCGGTGCCGCGGGTTTTGCCGCAAAGTCGGTCTTTGACGCCTCGGCCGAACGAACTTTCACGCCCGCCGCCATAGATGGTGCTGAAACGCTTGAGCCTGGCAGCGCCCTCAATTTTCACTACCCCGGCAAAGACGATTCGGCGATCCTTATACGAACTCGGGACGGCAGCTATCATGCTTTTGGCCAGAAATGCACGCATCTTACCTGCCCGGTTTATTACGCCAAGGAGCAGCAGCGTCTAGAATGCCCGTGTCACGAGGGCGGGTTTAGCGAAACTACCGGCGAGGTTCTCTACGGGCCGCCGCCACGTCCGCTCGATCTGATCGAACTGGAGATCCGCAACGGACAGGTGTTTGCCGCCGGTAGGAAAGTGAGAGGCCATGAAAGCTAATACCAAAGCCGGCTATA
>JBBQGO010000391.1:0-2740 GCA_038323125.1 Pyrinomonadales bacterium | reverse complement strand
TGAATTCCAGCTTTCGGAGGCCGGGCATTCCGTCATCAGCGAGAGTGACGGCAGGGAAGCCTTAAGGTCGTATTCAGCAGAAGATTTTGATTGCGTGATCACCGATTGGCGGATGCCGAAGATGACGGGGTCGCAGCTTGTTCAGCAGGCAACGGCGATCAATAGCGAAATACCCATTATTGTTATTACCGCTTTTGGAGACGTCGATACAGCAGTCGAAGCGATGCGCGGTGGGGCGTTCGATTTTATTACCAAGCCCTTCAATCGTCAGGAAATTCTGCTGACAGTCGAGAAAGCTCTAAAATACGGCCATGTCTTAGCGGAAAATAGGCGGCTAAGACGGCAGATTCACGAAGGCTTTCGAATCGAGAACGTTATCGGAGCATCTGAAAGGATGCTTCAAGTTTTTGATCTGGTTGAGAGAGTGTCAAAGACAAACGTTACCGTTCTGATCGAAGGCGAGACGGGAACTGGGAAGGAATTGATCGCGAAAGGAATACACTTTTCCGGCCCCCGCAAAAACAGTCCTTTCGTTGCGATAAACTGTGCCGCCATTCCCGAAACTCTCATCGAAGCCGAGCTATTTGGATATAGGAAAGGAGCTTTCACTGGTGCGGTCGGAGAATCGAGGGGTAAATTTGAGGAAGCTAACGGCGGCACCTTATTCCTTGATGAGATTAGTGCCATGCCCCTCCAATCTCAAACAAGGCTATTGAGGGTTTTACAAGAGCAGGAAGTGACACGACTGGGCGAGAACAGCCCGCGTAAGGTAGATGCTCGAATAATCGCCGCCAGCAACGAAAACCTGCCTGAACTTATAAGGGAAAACGCCTTCCGCGAAGATCTCTACTACCGACTTGCGGTAGTGCCAATCACGATTCCACCGCTGCGTGAACGCCGTGAGGATCTGCCGGTCCTAACCGAACATTTCGTCATCCGATCGGCTTCTAAACATGGTATGAGACCGCCAAAGATAGCGCGGGACGTGTTCAAGGTATTTTTTGATTACCCGTGGATGGGGAATGTTCGCGAACTGGAGAATCTTGTGGAAAGAATGGTGGTTCTTTCCGACGGCGATACCTTAACTCTCAACGACGTCCCGGAGACCGTGAAAAACCCTTTTTCAACAAAGGGGGAATTGTGGTTTGAGCTGCCCTTCGAGCCGATAAATCTAGAAGCCTTAGAACGGGAAATTATTCGTAGCTCGCTTCTCAGGCATAACGGAAATCAGTCACAAACATCAAAATATTTAGGAATTACTCGAAGCGCTCTTATATATCGAATACAGAAGTACGATTTAGACGAGTCGGGATCGGGCATCTCGGACGACTGATGGATACGCAGACTTTCAATATCATCTCCTCTCGAAACCGCCTGTACGTATGGATCGTCATTGCCGTGGTGATCATCCTCATTACGGTCCTTCACTTTCTCACGCCTACTGATCAGATCGTTTGGCACGAGATATATCAGCGGATCTACTATGTACCGATCATAGCGGCCGCTTTGATTTTTGGTCTCAGAGGCGGGCTCGCGGCATCTCTTTTTACAACCATCATTTACTCCCCGCATATTTATTTACACTGGCAGCATGGGCACTTTGATTATTCTATAAACCAATATGCCGAGATCGTGATCTTCAATCTCGTTGGCGGAATAATGGGAGCGCTGGGCGACCGTCTCCGGAAATCCAGGGAACGGGCTGAAAGAAATGCGGAGGAAAAGAGAAAAGCTTACGACGAGCTGCAGACAACGTTTCAACAGTTGCTCCAGGCAGAGAAATTGGCGTCGCTCGGAGAACTTTCAGCCGGCATCGTTCACGAGGTCCGAAACCCGCTTGCGTCGATCAAAGGAGCCATAGAAATACTAGAGGACGAGCTTACGGTTGACAGCCCTCGTCGTGAGTTTGTTGGTCTTGCAAAAGGTGAGATCGATAGGTTGGACCGGTTAGTGGGCGAGTTTCTCCGATTCGCACGCCCGACCGAACCGTCCAAGACGCCAACTGATCCTAACGAAATTGTGGACTCAATCACAGGTTTGATCGAGAACCAGGCCGCGTCACAGTCCGTTGCAGTCGTAAGAGATCTCCAAAAGAATCTTCCGCTGGTTCTCGTCGATGCGGAGCAGATAAAACAAGTGGTACTAAATCTAGCGATCAACGCACTGCAGGCCATGCCCCAATCAAACGGCGAAGATCAGACCATTACGTTTAAAACTTTTCAGCAAGACAATAATTTTGTTGTCGAGGTCACGGACTCGGGTTCCGGCATTGACCCGACAAATCTCTCAAAGATCTTCGACCCGTTCTACACGACTAAGGACAAAGGGGTGGGACTCGGCCTTTCAATTGCCCACAAAATCGCGACCCAGCACGGCGGGCACTTAACCGCAAATCGCACTACTCATCTGACAACCTTCACGTTGACGATACCTCTTGACCTACCGGCGACCTTGACGTGAGATCTCGCCCCCCCCCCAAACATCTCTACGTTTCAATTGAAAGGTGACTTGTCTTGATTTGCGGTTTGGAAGACGGAAGCCTAGATCTGCTCGATACCCACTACGATCGGAACCGGCAGCATCTGTTTTTTGCAGTTTGTGACGTCAATCACATTTATCCAGAAAAGTTGGAGTATACTGGGTTCAATGCTCGTTCGGGTCTCAATTCTTTTCGTGCTGTTCGCCCTCGCTGGCGGCGTCGTGTCCGGGACACCCCTGCACTCGCGGAACGACAAGATGT
>JBBQGO010000390.1:0-2750 GCA_038323125.1 Pyrinomonadales bacterium | reverse complement strand
CACTTCTTGGGTGACGTTTCCGCGCCAACAATATGAGCATTGAACAGTTATTATGTAGTCGGCCGCAGGTATGCCGTCGAAAATAAATCCACCGTTTTCGTCACTCGTCGTTTTCGCGACGACCTGAGAGCCCGCTTTTCTTCGCAGCACTACCGATTTGTTCCGGATGGTCTCACCCGAATCCGCAAAGAAAACATTGGGGACCGGAAGGCTGCTCGGCTGCACGATCTTACCTTCTATACGCCCCGTGTCCTGCGACCAGCCGGTACCTATAAAAACCAATATAAAGAAAACGCTAAAAATAACTTTCATCGGATCTCCTTTTCTGCCCATCGCAGAATGGTTCCAAAACCGACAAACGCATGGAGTTCCCGACTCGTCTGAGGGCGGAGCGAGGAGTGCAGAGTGCGGAGTTCTATCACTCCGCATTCCAAACTCCGCATTCCACACTCGGAACACGGTTGCGTGGGCAGCGCCGGATTTTCACCGGCTTCCTCCCCTGCGTTTGCCAAACATGTTCTCGTATATTGAGAACTTTAATAGATCGCCGTGACCCGTGTCTTACGGCTGGCTGGATTCACATCCAGCAATACAGATACGTCAAAAACACTTTTAATATTTTCCGCCGTCAAAACCTCGGCGGGCGGGCCGCCGGCCACCACCCTGCCGTCCCTGAGCATAAGAACGGTACTCGCAAATTCCGAGGCGAGATTCAGATCATGTGTAATCACGATCGCGGCGTAATTACTTTGAACACACTTTTCACGCACGAGCCTGAACATCATTACCTGATGGGCCAAGTCAAGGTTCGCAGTGGGCTCGTCGAGCAGCAATATCTGTGCGCCTGCCGCCAGTGAACGTGCCAGTACGACCCGCTGACGTTCGCCGCCCGATAAATTATTCATCAGCTTCGACTCATATCCTGAAAGGTTACACTGTTCAAGCGCTCTCTCGGCATATGTGATATCCGTTTCACTCTCCCAACCAAACGCTCCGCCGTGGACAAACCGGCCCGACAGTACAAATTCGAGCACGGTGATAGGAAACCGCGTCTCGTTTTCCTGTGCCACAACGGCGATCGCCCTCGCGATCTCCCTTCGCGACAACGTGCTGAGGCTGCGTCCATCGAGAGCGATGCCGCCGTCCGAGACCGGAAGTGTTCCATTCAGCGCACGTATAAGTGTGGTTTTGCCTGCACCGTTGGCCCCGAGCAGAGCAATGATCTCTCCGGCATTAAGGTGCAGGGTCACATCACGCAAAACTTCGTGCCCGCTGTAACCTACCGTAATGTTCTTAGCCTCAAGCATAGATTCTGTCGCAATCGCGCCGCCGTAACTTTTCCTGGCTCTGCTTTAATTCCTTCGCAGCAAATAAATAAAGAGCGGTGCCCCGATCAGCGCCGTAACGGCACCAACCGGAAGTTCCCGGGGTGCTATAGCCGTCCGGGCGATCGTGTCCGCAAACACTACGAATATGGCACCTGCGATGGCTGAAAACGGCACGACCAGTCGATTGTCGCTGCCGATACTGAGACGCACGAGGTGAGGCACGATCAGGCCGACGTAACCGACCGAACCGCTCGCCGCGACGGCCGCTCCGACGACAAGGCTCGATGCCCCGAAGACCAGCATCCGAACGCGGCTGACATCGACACCGAAATCAAATGCGTCACGCTCACCAACCATCATCAGATTGAGAGCGCGGGCCTGCGAGGTCATAACTAATGTCCCGATAACGGCCGCGGCAAAGCTCAGATATACGCCATTTCGCGTCGCTTGCGACAGGTCGCCCAATAGCCAAAATGTAAAACTTCGCAGTTTGGCCGCGTCAAGCAGCGTCGTCAACATGACGATCACGGATGACAGAAACGTGGTGACGATGACGCCGGACAAAACTAGCCGCTCGACGCTCATACCCGCACGGCTTTTTGCCATTCGGTAGACTACGATCGTCGCCAGGCCGGCACCCGCGAACGCCAGAAGCGGCCGTGTTAATTCGAGACTCTGAAAAAAAACGAAAGCGAGCATTGTCCCCAGTGCCGCACCATTGGAAACACCGAGCAGGTAAGGCTCGGCCAATGGATTCCTAAGCAGCGACTGCAGCCCCGCACCCGCGACAGCCAAGCTCGCCCCGACACATGCTCCTAAGAAAATACGCGGCAGACGTATGTCATACAGTATCGACCTCTGCTGATCAGTCAATCCCGACAACGGCAGCCGCTCAGCACCGAGCATTGCGGCTCCGAGTATTACTGCGAGCAATAGAAAAAGCAGCCCACCGGCGACCGAAATGGCCCGGGTTTTCTGTGTACGCTGCGATCTCTGCGTTAAATACACTATTGGAATTTCTCCGGACGCAGCTCCCTAGCCAAATGCTCCAGTGCATCGACCAACCGCGGGCCCGGGCGCGACAGGAGATCGGCGTCTATTGAAATGATACGCCCGCTTTTAACCGCTCGTGAGTTCTTAAATACCTCATTTGGCTCGCGGTTGTCGTCGCTAGCCGAGAGTATAATAACCTCCGGATCAAGCGCGGCCGCCGTTTCTTTGCTCAGCTTAGGGTAAGCGGTCTTAACGTTGGATGTGACCGACTTTCCTCCTGCAAGTAAGATCACGTCATTCAAAAATGATTGTTCTCCGATCGTGAATAGAGGTTCTTTAGAGATCTGCACGAAAACAGGTACCGGTTGTACCCGTCTCTCATATTCCAACTCACTTTCATCCCTAAGCGCGTGACCGCCGATCTTTCCT
>JBBQGO010000389.1:0-2761 GCA_038323125.1 Pyrinomonadales bacterium | reverse complement strand
AGCCGAACTTTGTCGCGATCACTACCTTGTCCCGGACAGGGGCCAAGGCCTCGCCAAGCAATTCCTCATTGCTGTAGGGCCCGTAAACCTCGGCCGAGTCGAAGAAGGTGACGCCCTGGTCGTATGCTGACCGAATGACGTCGATACCATGCTTCTTGTCTACCCCAGGGCCATAGGTTCCCGTGAGCGTCATGCAGCCGAAGCCAAGTTCCGATACTTCCAAGCTGCCAAGTTTGCGAGTTTTCATAGTAGCTGACCGATTCGTTGATTGTGCTGAGGCGATATTTCCTCGCGATACAATTCCGAAGGAAAGTGCCGCACCTGCGGCGGCCATGCCGGTCGTTTTTAAGAAGTCGCGTCGGCTGGACTCTACGCCATGCCGTTCCCCAATAGTTTCTGCGTTATTCATTGATCGTTTATTCATCGTCATTCTCCTGCTCTGTGTTGCTAGTATGATGTTTAACAGCCATTCGCGGATAGGACGAAGCTTTCGAATGATTGGACGATCCTGCTGCACGGCAAAAAATATGTTCACGAACCACTTAGAATCATCTAATATCAATGTATGAACAAAACAGGTAATG
The DNA here is from genome assembly GCA_038323125.1 of Pyrinomonadales bacterium. Classification (GTDB taxonomy): domain Bacteria; phylum Acidobacteriota; class Blastocatellia; order Pyrinomonadales; family Pyrinomonadaceae; genus OLB17. The sequence goes on along the minus strand of JBBQGO010000389.1, from coordinate 2,177 downwards.
AGCTGGTCGAGCGGCTATCGCGGGTCTTGCCGGGCGATGATGCGAAAGAGGTGTTTCCGGGACTGAATGTCAGTCGGGTGTCGGAATGCAGAGAAACAGCTCGCGGCATCTACGAACCGGCTTTCTGCTTCGTGGTGCAGGGTGCAAAAGAGGCGCAGTTGGGGGATGAGATCTTCCGGTTTGATCCTGACCATTACTTGATCTACACGGTGGACCTGCCCTTGATCTACAGGGTAGCGGAGGCAACTGCTGAGCTGCCGTACCTTGGTTTTAGTTTAACCTTAGACCGGGCTGTGGTCGCATCGGTAATGGTCGAATCAGGCATCAAGATCAAAGGCAGCAGCGGAACCGCTAAGGCGATGGACGTTAACGCAGTATCCCCGGAACTAAAGGATGCGATCGTCAGGCTCGTGCGACTAATAGACGATCCGGCCGGACAGCGAGTGCTTGCACCACTGATCACGCGCGAGATCATCTTCCGCCTGCTCGAAAGCGGTCAGGGACCGCGCCTCGCACACTTGCTTTCGTTCGGCGACACGGAGCGGATAACTAAGGCCATCGGACACCTGCGCGACCATTTCGACGAGCCGGTAAAAATGGAGGACGTTGCGCGAACACTCGGAATGAGCGTCTCTCGTTTCCACCATCACTTCAAAAGCGTTACTGCTATTAGCCCGCTTCAATACCTAAAACAGATCCGCCTTCAGGAGGCACGACGTCTCATGCTAACAGGCTCCGTTGACGCCGCAACGGCGGGGTTTCAGGTCGGCTACGAGGACCCGGCCTACTTCAGTCGGGACTACAAAAAGCATTTTGGAGCACCGCCGCAGCGTGACATTTCTAAGTTGCGAGAGATGAATTGAAACCGGGAAACGGGCCGGTACGACGGCGGCCTGACTGAGGTGGAAGCTGTGCGTTTTCTGACACAAAAAAAGGGAGCGTGAATGCACGTAGGGGGCCGTTGTATGCGGCCCCCACGACGATCTACCGAACATACGAATTCGGAAGCGGCTGGTCGCCGGTTGAGCCGAAGGCTACGGCCTGGAAGCCGGCGGTTGAGCGGAGTAGGTACCAGATCTTCTCTGATGGGCGGAAGATCGCGGCGTCTGCTTTGTTGTCGCCGTCGTAGTCGCCGGGGACAGGGATGTCCGTCGCGACTCCAAACGGGAATGCAAAGAAGGTGTTGTCTTCTGACCGGATGACGTACCATTCGCCGCTGCTCGGCCGCGAGAATGCGAGGTCAGCCTTGCCGTCGCCTGTGAAATCTGCCGGAACGGCTTTGTCCGTAGCTGAGCCAAATGCGAACGCATTGTTGCCGCCGTCCGAACTCCGTTGATACCACCATTCGCCGCTGCCGGAAGCTCCGTTCGGCCGATAGATCGCGATGTCAGCCTTGCCGTCGCCGTCGTAATCAGCAGCAACCGGAACGTCAACCGGCAGACCGAACTGGATTGTCTCGACTTGGTTGTCTGTTGAGCGAGTGATGAACCACAGCCCATCTCCAACTCTAAAAACTGTCGGGTCGTCCTTGCCGCTGATATTCGAACGATTCAAATGCCTAGCCTATTACGAACAGACTTGGCGATTGCCTCCACTGAAATCCTCGGTGTATGCGAATCGCAACGGCCACATAATCGAACACCAGTTTATAGATGCCTTGTTCCTTTGTTACGCCAATACGATGCGTGCCTCTTTTTGGAGGAAGTAAAACTACTCGATGAGACGATCCTTCATTTTATCGCTCCTGAAACTTGTTAATTACTTTCCGGCAAGTTAGATTTGAGCGCGAACCATCCATAAAATCGGCTAATGGGGCGCTTCATAACTTGTGACTAGCTTATCGAGGATATTATCACTGTGTTTCTGCCTTTGTTTTGCAGTTTCGTCGGCGAGGGCTCAGTATCGGATCGACCAATGGACCGCAGACGACGGGCTGCCGCAGAACTCTGTTTACGGGATCGTTCAAACCGGCGATGGTTATCTTTGGCTTGCAACGGTTGATGGCCTGGCTCGCTTTGATGGCGTGCGATTTACGATTTTTAACAAAAGCAATTCGCCAGGCATCGTCAATAATCGTTTTATAAGTCTGTTTGAAACGGGTGGCGGAGATCTGTGGGCGGGAACCGAAGAAAGCGGGGCGACGCGTTTTCATGACGGGCGGTTTGAACACTTCGGCG
>JBBQGO010000388.1:0-2822 GCA_038323125.1 Pyrinomonadales bacterium | reverse complement strand
AACGTGATAACAGCGAAAACTATCCAGACGCCTTCCTTTTTTCTCCATGCCGATATGGCTACTGCAAACGCAGCCGAGGTCATAAGCACCAATACGCCCGTTGCATAAGCACCGCCCTGCGACGTGACGTCAGCCTCGAATAGAATTGTCACCGCAAAACAGATCAGCGTAAAAACGAGTACCAACGGGCGCGTCGCCCGTGCCCAGTCAGGTGCCATTCCATATCGCGGAAGATATCTGGGCACGATATTAAGAAGTCCGGCCATGGCCGATGCCCCGGCGAACCACAGGATGAGTATTGTGCTCACATCATAGATCGAGCCGAAAATATCTCCGAGCATTGAGTGCGCGAGATAGGAAATGGCACGGCCGCTGGCTTCGCCGCCTTGCTGGAATTTCTCCGCCGGAATCAGCATTGAGGTGATGATGCTGCTGCCGATGAGCAAGAAGCTCATTATTATCGCGGCACCGCTGAGAAGTTTCTTGCCATTGCGAATTCTGCCCTGCAGATGTTCAAACTGTGGTTCTGAACGCTCGATATCCGCAACCTCGGGAGCATGAACCGCTGCTTCGCCCGCCTTCTCTTCGTCTTCATCACCTTTGATCAGCGGCATCACAACGACGCCGGTTTCAAAACCGGACAAACCCAGAGCAAGCTTTGGAAAGAACCAAAGCGATGCGATTATCAGCCAAAACGTGCTGCCGCCGACGTTTGAATCAGACCAGACCATAGCCTGCCAATTTACAAATATCTCGGGCCTGACCCAAAAAATATCATGCAGCCCGACGCCGATAATGACGATATTCAATGTCAGATACAGGGCGACGATGCCGACGGCGATCCCGATCGCTTCGTTAAAACCTCGTAAGAATACGGCCCCGAGTAAACCGATGAGGACCATCGTGACGATGATCTCATGATGCAGAAACTTGAGATGTTGGGTTACGAACGGATTTTCGACAATATGCGCGGTCGCGTCAGCGGCTGAGAGCGTGATCGTAATAATAAAACTGGTCGCCACAAAGCCCAACAGGATAAGAACAAACATCTTGCCCTTCCACCGCGACAACAGCCTCTCCAGCATAGAGATCGATCCGTCGCCGTGAGGACTTGCTTCAGCGACCCGTCGGTACATCGGAAGAGCTCCGAATAAAGTCAGAAGCACGAGAACGAGAGTGGCAAAAGGCGAAAGCGCTCCGGCGGCCAGGAATGCAATGCCCGGCTGGTAACCCAGCGTCGAAAAATAATCGACGCCGGTCAAGCACATAACCTTCCACCAGGAATGTTTATGGACAGGAACCTTTTCGTCAGATGGCGTTCCAGTATCCTGGACGCCGTGCATGAACCAATCTTTCCAACTTCCGCCTGCACCAGCTTTACTATTTCCCATAAATGTCGCTGCCGTACTTCGCGGCCGTCAGCCTGGTTAGGTCACCAACAATAACGGCACGGCATAGAGAATCGCCCCCGGTGATACGTGCCACCGTTTATCTTAACCAGAATGCTCGAATTTGAGAACCGTGTGGAAGGTAAAAACAACGAAAGGAAAAAAATCTTTACAAACCTTTTATGAAAGATTTACCCAACATTTAGATTTCCGCCCGTAATCTTATAATGCTGCAGCAAACAACCTGCTATAGGCATGGTGAAATATGGAACACAGGATCGAAAGCAAAACGTTGTCTGGTTCAACCGAAAGTCACTTTAAACACTTACGGAGGCGAACACTGGGGTCATCCGTCTGCTCTCTAATTGCCGGAGTCAGCGTACTCGGCGGCGTCTCTGCCTTATTCATCGGTCTGGTGTGTGTTGCTATAGCCGCAATATCGGGGGATCGTTCCTTCGATCGGGCAGGCACGATACTCCTCATCAGCGCGATCCCGTCAATTTTAGTCGGATCAGTATTCTTAGACGAGAACCGAGCATTCCGCTAACTCTAGCCGCTACGCCGCGGTTCTGACAGAGGATATAATCAAATGAAGAAACGCCGACAAAGCACGCGCCGATAATATAGAATTAATGGAGAGTTAGGGACTCACCACACCAACTACCGTATCGCGAATAGCCGTTTTGCATGACAAACTTACCGCAGAAAGTGACCGATCTCGCCTTAGCTGTTCGCGAAAACCCCGGTCGCGCCATGCTTGTGGGCGGCTGCGTTCGCGACGAACTGATGGGCGCCCGGCCAAAGGATTGGGATGTCGAGGTTTATGGCGTCGAGCCAGAGAAATTGCTTGAGATCGTCGCCGAGTTCGGCGAGGTCAGGAATGTCGGCCAAGCCTTTGCCGTTTACAAGGTCGGCAACGACTTGGATGTCTCAACCCCGCGCAGCGAGCGAAAGGTGGGCCCTGGGCATCGCGGATTTGCGATCGAAGGCGACCCGTATATGTCGTTCGAAGAAGCGTGTTCGCGGCGTGATTTTACGGTCAACGCGATCTTGAAAGATCCGCTGACCGGCGAGATCGTCGACCCTTTCGACGGGCGGGCCGATATCGAGCGTCGATTGCTCAGAATGGTCTCGGCTCAGACTTTCGGAGAAGATTCGCTGCGTGCGCTTCGGGCGTGCCAGTTCGCGGCGCGGCTCGAGTTTGATATCGAGGCCGAAACTGTCGAGGTTTGCAAGAAGATCGATGTAACGGATTTACCAAAGGAACGCGTTTGGGGAGAACTCGAAAAACTTCTGCTAAAGTCGCAACGCCCATCCATCGGCCTCAAATGGCTTTACGAGCTGGGCATTGTGAACCAGCTATTCCCGGAAATGCACGCTCTTGTCGGCGTCCCACAAGAACCGGAATGGCATCCAGAGGGCGATGTTGACGTG
>JBBQGO010000387.1:0-2826 GCA_038323125.1 Pyrinomonadales bacterium | reverse complement strand
TATCGCCCGCGACATTACGGAGAGAAAGGCCGCGGCTAGAGAGATTGAGGAGAAGTCAGCACTTTTGGAAGCTCAGCTCGACTCGTCGATCGATGGCATTTTGATCGTCGACGAGCACGGCAAACAGATCGTTCAAAACCGACGACTTGTCGAACTTTTCAATATTCCGCAGGACATAGCGGACGACCCTGACGATGCGAAACAGGTGCAATTCGTAACTGCTCTGATGAAGGACCCGGATAAATTCGTCGAAAAGGTTTTGTATCTATATGAGCATCCTCAAGAGATCAGCCGCGACGAGATCGAGCTAAAGGACGGCAGAATCCTTGACCGTTATTCCGCACCGGTCCTAGGAAATGACGGTAAATACTACGGCCGGATATGGACGTTTCGAGATGTAACCGAAAGCCGGCGTGCGGCTGCCGAAAAGAATCGCCTTCTGAGCTTGCTCGAAGGGACGCTCAATGAGATCTACATCTTCGATGCCGAGACGCTGCGTTTTGAATATGTGAATCAATGCGCGACAGCCAATCTGGGGTACTCGATGGATGAGATGCTCCAGCTGACTCCACTTGATCTCAAACCCGAATTCACCGAGGCCGATTTCCAAAGATTGATCGCTCCGCTGCTCCGCCACGAAAAGCCCAAGGTGATGTTTGAAACGGTTCATCGCCGGGCCGATGACAGCCTTTATCCGGTAGAAGTTCATCTGCAGCTCGTTGATCAGATCGGGAAGTCGATATTTCTTGCAGTCATAAATGACATCACCGAGCGCCGAACTGCCGAAGATCGCCTTCGCCTTCAGGCCTCCGCTCTGGACGCCGCAGCCAACGCGATCGTGATCACCGATGTAGACGGTACGATAGTTTGGGTGAACCCGGCATTCACAAAGATCACGGGCTATTCCTCGGATGAGGCAATCGGCCAGAACCCGCGGATCTTGAAAGCGGGGAATGTGGACAAGGCCGTTTATAAAGCTCTTTGGGAATCTATTCTTGCCGGGGAGACCTGGCAAGGCGAAATGACCAATAGGCGAAAAGATGGGTCCACCTATTCCGAAATGCAGACCATTACGCCTGTGTTCGACGCGGCAGGCGAGATCACCAATTTTATTGCGATCAAACAGGACATCACCGAGAAAAATCAGGCTGAGGCAGAGATCGAGCTTACGCTGCAGCGACTTAAGGACGCCCAACGTATAGGCCAGATCGGTGACTGGACATGGAATACAGCAACTGGGGCGATCACGTGGTCGGATGAGGTCTTTGAGATCGTCGGTCGCGATATCGCCCTAGGCCCGCCTAACGACTATCAGGAGCAGCTCTCGTATTATGAATCTGATAGCAAAAAGCGGTTGGATGCGAAAACATCCCTTGCATTGGAAACAGGAGAGACACAGGAATACGAACTCGTCATCCAGCGCCCGAGTGGTGAGCTTGTGTACGTTCAAGCCATGTGCGAGGCGATAAAAGATACTAACGGAAAAGTTGTGGGCCTTCGGGGTACGATCCAGGATGTCTCGACCCGGAAACAGGCAGAGACAGCTCTTCAACAAAGTGAATTCCGCTATCATTCCTTGTTCGAGAATATGATCGAGGGATATGCCTACTGCGAAACGATCTTCGACGGCGATAGGCTGGTGGACTGGGTTTACACAGAGGTCAACGGTGCGTTCGAAACCTTGACGGGGTTAAAGGATGTGGTCGGGAAAAGGGCAAGTGAGATCTTTCCTGGGGGCACAGAGACCCATCCAGAAATTTTTGAGATATACGGCCGAGTGGCGTTGACGGGTAACCCAGAGAAGTTTGAGTCATACATCGTACCGTTAGAACGCTGGCTTGCGATCACCGTCTATAGTTCGGACCGAGGAACTTTTGTCGGAGTGTTCGACAATATTACCGAACGGAAGCGTGCCGAGGCCTTATTGGTCGAAAGTCAGCAGAGCCTTGCACTCGCAACCGAATCGGCGAGCATCGGTATATGGGATTGGAATGTTGTAGATAACAAGCTGACATGGGACGAGCGGATGTTTGAGCTTCATGGCATCCGGGCGGAAGATTTTGGCGGAGGTTTTGAGGCATGGCGAAACGCCCTTCATCCGGATGATCGGGCGAGCAACGACGCGAACCTCAAAGCCGCACTGGCCGATGAACGGCCCTTTAACACGGAATTCAGGGTTGTTTGGCCGAGTGGAGAGATCCGAACGATCGAGGCACGAGCGCTTGTAAAGCGTGACAGCGACGGTAAGCCGCTGCGAATGATCGGCGTCAATTGGGATATTACTGAACGCAAAGCCGCAGAAGAGACAATAAGAGTGGCCGACCAGCGAGCGATCCGCGAATATAGCGTGCTATTGACTAGAGTCGCAAAGCTTGCATTGGCTCTTGGGAATGCACATGACCTGGAAACGGTCTTTGACACACTCCGGGAGTTCGCCATCGTGTCAACCGGCATGGATGGACTTGTCATCTCGCTGTGCGACGCGCAGGGAACCCGCACCGCCGCCTATATCTGGAGCGATGGTGTCAAAGTAGATACGTCGACTTTGCCCCCAATGGAGAAGAGTGACAGCCCGCACAGCCGTTCGGGTTTAACGGGCGAAATAATCATTACCGATGATTTTCAGAGTGCCATGGTGGGCCAACCGGTCGTCCACCTAGGTGGCGATATTGCCCAGTCTTCTTTGGTGGTTCCTATGTCCGTGATGGGCAGGGTCGTCGGCGGCGTTGAGGTGCAGAGCAACCATCGGGCTGCCTTCTCAGAGAGCCATGCGACCGCCATGCAGATGGCCGCTAATCTTGCGGCGAATGCTATCGAGAACGTCCG
>JBBQGO010000386.1:0-2827 GCA_038323125.1 Pyrinomonadales bacterium | reverse complement strand
AGCTCTCTTTCATCGCGTATGCTGATGCGGATACCTTTGTTCAAAAAGGCCTTTTCGCGGAGCCGTTCTGACAAACGATCGAAGCTATATATGGTACTTTCAAAGATCTCTCCGTCTGGTTTAAACGTGATCTTGGTGCCGCGTTTTGCTGTCTGTCCGGTTTCCTTTAGCGGAGAAACAGGAATCCCGGCCTGAAACTCCATTTCGTTGGTCTTGCCGTCACGCCATATCTCAAGTTTCAGCCATTCCGACAAGAAATTCACGCAGGATACACCGACGCCGTGGAGCCCGCCCGATACTTTGTACGAGTTCGAATCGAACTTTCCGCCCGCGTGAAGCACCGTCATCACGACCTCTGCGGCGGAACGGCCTTCTTGTTTATGAATGTCCGTAGGAATGCCTCGGCCGTTATCGATAACGGTTATCGAGTCATCCATATGGATGGTTACGTCGATAGTATCGCAGTAGCCCGCTAACGCTTCGTCAACTGAATTATCGACCACCTCGTACACGAGATGGTGAAGACCGAGGTCGCCGGTCGAACCGATATACATAGCAGGGCGCTTCCGAACCGCATCTCGGCCCTCAAGAACCTGGATCGATTCCGCCCCGTACTCTGTCTTTGCTTTAGCCAATTTGTTTAAAAACCTCTACTTCTGATCACAATATAAGATCGGATTCTGAAGATCGCACTTTGAGTGTGGATCGTGTTTGATGGTGGGCGTGGAGGGCCCGTAATCAATAGATAATTATAGCATTTTCAGGCGTTACCGCACAGCCGTCAACGTTCCTCTTCAGCAGCTTGCACGACTAAACTTTCGCCAATTTCAGGAAGTATTGCCAGCAGTGTTGGATGTAGCGGGAACACCGCGCTCATTGTTGGAAATAAGGCCGTTCGAAACCTGAAATATGTTGCCGGCCGAAGTAAGCGAAGCCGCCAAAGAGGCTTTGGAGGTTGTTACTATCGTTTGGGTTTTACCGTCGAGATATTCCAATAGCTGAGCTATGCGGTAATTATCGAGCTCGGCGTCGATATCATCGATCAGAAATAGCGGATATTCGCTATGAAGAGCGAAATACACCGAGATATTTGCGATCTGCAGAGCAATTAGTGCACTGCGCTGTTGGCCGGACGATCCGTATTTCCGAATGTCCTTGCCATCAAAGAGTATTTCACATTCATCCCGGTGCGGCCCAACCAGTGAGTATCCGGCCGCTTTCTCGGCTTGAACACGCAGTTTTAATCTTTCGGCAAGCAATTCTCGATAATTCTCAAGGTCGCCTTTGGCCTCAAGCGACGATACGTACCTAAGCGTTATTTCTTCGCGTTCGAAGAGACGGCTGTCGAGTTCAGCGTTAAGCCGCTCAGTGATCCGCACCCGTGAACGATGCATACGGGTCGCGAGTTCGACGAGTTGCTCGTTCCAGGGTGCCAGGGCCTCAGCCGTCTGTTCAGTCGAGAACCCCTTGACGGCGGCATCTTGGAGCAACGAATTTTTCTGTTTTATTACTCGAGCGTAGTCGGTGATGGTTTGTACGTATGGAGGGTGCGCCGATAAGATCGTTTCATCCAGAAAGCGTCGCCTTGCGTCCGGACCACCTCTCACGACCTCCATCGCTTCCGAGTTGAAGAGAACTGCGTGCAGCTGTCCTAGGTATTCTTTAGCGGAAACCTGCTTGCTATTCACCGATAGAGACTTTATATTCTTATCTATCGAGACCTGTAGGTCACGGTAAATCTCCTCAGTTCGGCGAACCTGCCCACGGACGATCCCAAGATCCTCGCCGAAACATATAGTTTCATTCAGTTTTATGGTTTTGAAGGACCGACTTGTCGCTAACAGGTAAATTGCCTCTAGCCAGTTGGTTTTGCCGTACCCATGTTCGCCGACGAGGATGATAAGTCCCTGACCGCATTCAAATTTCCCCCGTAGATTTCTAAAGTTAACGGCCTCGATCGATTCGAGCAGCATGCCCAAATTCTAACATGCCCATCGAGAGCTGTTTCTGACGTTAGCAAAACAAAGCAATAAATTTCTGGAGTTGACGGGGATTCGACGTTTATTTAAAGTAGAGAGTGTTGAACATTCTTGAACATCTTTAAATCCCGCTCACCACAATGAGAATCGTTAACATACTTATCGTCATAATACTGGTCTCTGCATCGGCATTCGCCCAGCAAAAACTCGTTATAGGGCAGTCCGCTCCGGATTTCGCCGGACAAGGCCTTGATGGCAAAGCTTTGAACCTCGCCGATATGCAGGGCAAGGTTATAGTAATGACATTTTGGTCCACACGATGTGCGATCTGCCACAGCGAGATCCCTAAATTAAACCAGATCGCAGCCCGCTATAACGGTAAAGATGTTGTCTTCCTTGCTTTGACGATGGAAAGTAACACCAAGGTCGAACCTTACCTCCGACAGAACCCGTTCAATTTCAGCATTGTTCCAAACAGTTTCAGTATCGTCCTGAAATACGCGGATATGGATGCGGCCGGAAGAATAAACATGGGTTTCCCTTCGTATTTTCTGATAGGGAAGAGTGGCAAGATCGAATTACGCGATAATGGGTGGGACAAATCGACAAAACTCGATTCCCAGATCTCAAAACTTCTTACATCTGAATGACAGACAAAGGGGGATATCTCTCTTTACTCCTTAGCCCGGCCGTACGCAAAACGGCCGGGCCTTTTTGAGCCAATTTGTTTGTCAGTCCATAGTTTTTGCGGTATATTTTCAGTTCACCTCGGGTTGGCGGTTTGCTGCTGACTCGATCGGAGAGGTAGCCTAATTGGTAAGGCAGTAGTCTTGAAAACTACCGCGAGT
>JBBQGO010000385.1:0-2874 GCA_038323125.1 Pyrinomonadales bacterium | reverse complement strand
CAGGGGTATAGCTCCTGCTGGCCAATGTGAGGATCTGCCATGACCGGATAATCGTCAAATTGCCCGTCCCCGTCACTTTTGATATCTTAAAAAGTTACCCGCTACTTTAAATTGTGATCCAAAGGACTTAATGAATGGCGACTGAAACAAAGAAAGACCTAAGCAAAACGGCCGCTGCAGGGAAGAATGGCAAGTCGGTTGTTGCGGAAAAAGCAAAGACTACTGAGGCTGATGGTTATAACCCGGATACCAAGGTCCACGAGACAGCGAAGGCAGAGACTCCCGAGCCCGTCAAACCTGACGGAGGAAAGTCAGAGAATTATCATGGCCTCGACAAGGCGACGCTCGTAGGGCTTTACCGTACGATGTATATGTCGCGGCGGGTCGACGACAAAGAGATCCAGCTAAAGGGACAAAACAAGATATTTTTTCAGATCTCGGGTGCCGGGCATGAGGCGGTCCTTGCCGCTGCGGCGCTGGCGATGAAGCCGGGCTATGACTGGTTTTTCCCCTATTACCGCGATCGCGCCTTGATGCTCGGACTGGGAATGACCGCCCAGGAAATGCTCTGGTCCGCCGTAGGTGCTGAAAAAGATCCTAATTCCCATGGCCGCCAGATGCCCTCACATTGGGGCAGCGTAGAACTCAATGTCCCCTCGCAGTCCTCCTGTACAGGAACGCAGGCACTGCATTCGGTCGGAGCGGCCGAAGCAAGCTATCGTGCCGGTCTGGTAAAAGGCCTAAAAGACAAGATCATTGGTTACAAAGGCGACGAGGTCGTATATATGTCGGTCGGCGACGGTACGACGAGCGAAGGCGAATGGTGGGAGGCACTTAACACGGCCAGCAATCTCAAACTGCCCGTGATCTTTGTCGTCGAGGACAACGGTTACGCTATTTCAACGCCTGTCGAGGTCGGTACGGCGGGCGGTGACATCTCTAAACTGGTCGCGGGTTTCCCGGACCTCTACATCCAAAAATGCGACGGGACCGACGCACTCGAAAGCTACGCTACGTTTAAGCGTGCGGTCAAATATTGCCGCGAACGCAAAGGGCCCGCATTTGTTCATGCAAAGGTCATCCGTCCCTATTCCCACTCGCTCTCGGATGACGAAAAGCTTTACCGGCCCGAAGAAGAGCGTCAGGCAGATGCGGCTATTGACCCGCTGACCAAGTACGCGGAGTTTCTAATGACCGACGGGCTTGCCACGTCCGAGGAACTCGAGGCATTGCGCAAGGAGGTCGATACCGAGGTGAACGAGGCTGCGGATATCGCGATCGAAACGCCTCAGCCTGCGCCTGAAACAGCGTTTCGAAACGTCTTTTCACCCGATGTCGATCCGACCGACCGTCAGCTTTTCGATACCGAGGATGGTGCCGAGTTGTCGGGAAATGCAGGGACGATGGTCGATCTGATCAACCGCTGCATGCATGAAGAGATGGAGCGGGACTCGCGCATCGTCGTCTTCGGCCAGGATGTCGCTGATTGTTCACGCGAAGAGTACCTGGATACCGTCAAGGGCAAGGGCGGGGTGTTTAAGGTCACTGCTAATCTGCAGCGAAAGTTTGGCTCGGCACGTGTTTTCAATTCACCGCTGGCCGAGGCCAACATAGTCGGCCGGGCCGTAGGCATGGCGATCCGTAACCTCAAGCCGGTGGTTGAGATACAGTTTTTTGATTACATCTTTCCGGCCTTTCACCAGATCCGCAATGAGGTAGCCGTGACCCGTTGGCGTTCTGATGGCGACACCAAGTGTCCCATGGTGATGCGCGTTCCCGTCGGCGGATATTTGAAAGGCGGAGCGGTTTACCATTCACAGTCGGGCACGACGCTCTTTTCTCATACGCCGGGCCTGATGATCGTTTATCCTTCAACGGCCCTCGACGCCAGTGGGCTGCTGCGAACAGCCATTCGGTGCGATGATCCGGTCCTGTTTCTCGAGCATAAGCATCTTTACCGTCAGGTCTATAACAAATCGCAATACCCGTCCTCTGAGTTTCTGATCCCGTTCGGAAAGGCGAGAACGGTACGCGAGGGGACCGATGTGACGATCGTCACGTTCGGAGCACTCGTCGAGCGATCAAATCAGGCCGCAAAACGCCTCGAACAGCAGGGAATAACGGTTGATCTTATCGATCTACGCACACTCGTGCCATATGATTGGGAAGCGATCGCCGATTCAGTCAAGAAAACCTCCCGTGTGATAGTTGCTCACGAAGATCCGGTGTCCTACGGCTACGGTGCCGAGATTGCCGCCCGCATTTCGGATGAGCTTTTCGAATATCTCGACGCTCCGGTGCGCCGCGTCGGTGCGACTGATACCTTTGTTGCTTACGCCCCCCAGGTGGAGGACTTTATACTGCCCCAGTCAGAGGATGTCGAAAAGGCCGTGAAGGAATTAATGAAATACTAGAGTGCGAATTAACCGCGGACGAGCGCTGTTAGGGTCGAGATAAAGAGGATATTTCAATCGCAGTATCTTACAAACTCGTAGTAACACCTGGCACCTGCCCGATCAGTGTAGCGATCCTTTCGATTTCGACGGCCCGCTGAGACCCGTTTGTCCTCAATCTTCGAGATCTTGTTGTTTTCTACGGCCACACATTCTTCGATAATTGCTTTCGAAGCTAGTATTAACCGGGGCCATGACCGCCGCGAGGTCGTTGGCCAACGAATTATCGAGTACTCTACTCATTTAACTACCCTCTTAAGAAAATCCACGTAGAAATAGCTTTAACTCAAATGCTATCAGTATTTAGCTTGAAATTCAGTTATTAGCGAGATTTGTCCGCAGATGAACGCCGATCGTATCTGGTATTCTCCTAAATAAATGGCTAAACAACTGGCGAAATGACAAGAACCGTTGGCGAAAT
>JBBQGO010000384.1:0-2886 GCA_038323125.1 Pyrinomonadales bacterium | reverse complement strand
GCAAGGACCAGGAGCGAAAGGCTGATCAGGAAAAGGCATGTTGAACCAGGTGTTCCGATCTGTCCCGGGCTCAGGCCCCACCCACGGCCCCATGGGCGGTCAAAGAATAGCCACGTATTCGAGGAAAGTGTGACACCAGTTACGATCTGAAACAGGGACAGGATCCCGACCATCCCAACAACGGCAGCAAATACCCTCGCAAGCCAACTGTACCCGCGCCATATTGATGCTAGAGCAGCAGCTCCGGCCATTATCGCAACCGACATATTGGGCTGGGTAGAAATGCCATGCCGCCCCCAATCGGTAAAACGCTCGATATCGCCTATCCATCCGATCAATGAGATCGCCCCGCCAAAGAATGCATACGCGGCGATCAAGAGACACATCACGCGCGACCAGAAGCCGACGGAGCTTGCCGGGCTGCTTAGATTAATGACGATCTTGCTCATCGGTAAAAGTTATTCTACCCGTGCGACGTGAAAATCGGAAAAACGTTCCCGTCAAAAGCGCAGGGCAAAAAAAAAAGGCGCCTTTTTTCAAAAGCACCGAACCGCCGAAGCGAAATTGGAAAAAACTAGTGGCAAAAGCATAATGCCCACTAAATTATCTCGCTACCGTATTCTGGCATACACTAATGGAATATTTCGGAAGCAGCGCTATCGGAGCGAAGCGTTCACCTTTTGCAAAATATCCGAACCCGGGCAGAGTGCGTCTTTCGCCATCGCGTTGAGCGGCGTATCGCTTGTGTTTAGCGTCTCATGCAACTCGCCCGATTCCCTGTCTATGTATAGGAGGCCCGTGAGAATTTCGCCGGTTCGTTTGGCGCGCTGCATTGCGTTCGCGGCAGAATATCTGTCGAACGGGTCCCAGTCCTTTGCGAGTTTGTGCAGGCGGATCGTCGTGCCATCGTGCATTAGCAAGTCGTTTACGCTTCCCGCTTCGTAGCTAGTCGTGATCTCCGTCATCATCGGAGCGTAATCCATCGTGCCGGTGATCTCGACGTGCTCGCGGACGTAGTCGTAGGATTTCGTCGAGCCGGGATTGTTGTTGAATGTGACGCAGGGCGAGATGACATTCAAGAACGCAAAACCCTTGTGCTTCATCGCGGCTTTGAGGAGCGGCGTGAGCTGTTCCTTATCGCCCGAGAAACTCTGCGCAACAAAGGTCGCTCCGAGTTCTATGGCTAGGCTCGCGAGATCGATGGCTTCAAAGAGGTTGACGCTTCCCGCTTTGCTTTTTGAACCGGCGTCGGCAGTCGCGCTGTCTTGTCCCTTCGTCAGGCCGTAGCAGCCGTTGTTCATCACGAGGTAAACCATATTCAGGTTTCGCCTGACAACATGAACGAACTGCCCCATCCCGATCGAGGCCGTGTCGCCGTCGCCCGAGACGCCGAAATAGATCAGGTCGCGGTTCGCCAGGTTCGCACCCGTTGCCACCGAAGGCATACGCCCGTGCACCGAGTTAAACCCGTGCGAATTCGACAAAAAATAAGCCGGCGTCTTTGACGAGCAGCCTATCCCCGAGAGCTTTGCAACCCGATGCGGCTCGATGTTCATCTCAAAACAAGCCTGCGCGATCGCCGCACTGATCGAATCATGCCCGCACCCCGCACACAACGTCGAAAGCGACCCCTCATAATAATCAACCGTGTACCCAAGCTCATTCTTAGGCAACGCCGGATGTCGGAATGTTGGTTTAACGTAGGTCATGAATAACGAATTATGGCTGTGGAATTCCCAGATCCTTACAGATCTTCAATATCAACTTGTCGTTTATCTCTGTGTGTCGTGGAACCGCTGATCGACGGTTTTGTGCCGGATTGTGCCACCACGAATGACTACCGCCCTCGCGAAGTAGTTCGCAGCCGTGCTCGCGTAAATGGCGAATGAGGTCGCGCCGTTTCATGCGGCAATTAGGGCCTCTTCAAAGTCGACACCCGCCATACGGCGAGCATCCTCGCGATTAAGCTCTAATGCCTCGCCCAATGTGATGCGAAGACTTTCAAGCAAGCCTTCACGTGTTGCCTCCTGACAATTTACGCCTGGAACTTCCTCGATCCAGCCGATCCACCAATCGCCATCCTGCTTAACAACTGCTGAATATTTATTTGCCATAAGTAAATATCTATCCGATCGTGGGCAGAGCATGTCCAAGCCGCTGCCCAACGAACACCCAATCTTCTAAGGTCGAATGCAATTCGCTCTCGCACTCACGCAGAGTTTTCCCAAAGGCGACAACTCCTTTGCACGATGGAATTCGTCCGTAGAATGAACCATCTTCGAGCTTGTCGAACTCGGCTTGAGCCATCGCTCTCCCCAAATAGTCAGTTAAGATGTATTGACCAGTCATAATGCTATTTTATCACGAACTCCTATCCCACTTCCCTTTTATCTGCTCCAGAATATCATCCGCTGTGATCGGTGTGCCGTCGTAGTTGAGGATGGAGACGAGTTTGGCGGCATCGGTGCCGAGTTCGATCATCATTAGGCTTTTGAATTGGGCGTCGCGGTTTTGTTCGAAGACGAAGAGTTTGTCGTGGGCCTCGACGAACTCGCAGAATGCCTTGCCGAACGGGAACGCGCGGACTCGCATTGCGTCGAGGTGGATTCCCTCTTCGGCAAGCTGATCGAGGGCCTCTTCGGCGGAATATGTGGACGTGCCGAAAAAAATCACGCCAGCGGGGCGGTCTTTGGTCTTCGGTTTTTGGCCTTTGCTGACTGCCAATCGGATCTCCGGCTGCGGAACCATCTCCTTCGCCGTTCCCCATTTCCGCAAGAGGCGGTCCATGTTGCGGCGGTAGGCGTCGCCGTCTTCGGTGTAGACGGCGTATTCGTCGCGGGACGAGCCGCGGGTGACAAACGCTCCGACGGTCTCGTGTGTGCCGGG
>JBBQGO010000383.1:0-2895 GCA_038323125.1 Pyrinomonadales bacterium | reverse complement strand
AAACTCATTCTTACGATTCACACCCCTGAATTTTATTGGCATATGTTGGGGCGCCGAATTCGCACACTTTCGCTCAAAGAAATAGCTTATCCGATCCTATGCGTAGGAGGTGGGATCTGGTTCATGTTCCGCGGCAGACAGCCGGTCGGTAATTTCTGGAAAGGTAAGGAAACCTTTCATACCCGAAAGATGCTACTGCGGGAACTCGGCCCAATAGGATTGAATATTGAAAAGGAAATGCCAGGGGACGGGAAAGGCGGCCGAACGTTTGTAATTATTAAAAATTGAGTCATGGCAGCCGAAAGCCCACTATCGCGAATAAAGTACTCTTTACCTTGGCTATCAAGGTATCCGTTCGCTCGCACCAGCGCCCTGCTCCGCCGCAGAAAGATCAAGACAAATTTGGTGATCACCGTTGCAAATCATTTTGAGCCATCGTGGAATGGGGCCGACCTTTACGATATTGATACACAGCATCGTCGTTTAGATGAGTGGTGTGAAATGGCTCGTGAGACCGGTGAGGCAGTTCGGGATGCTGACGGAACGATGTTTCGCCACACGAACTTCTATCCGGCCGAACAGTATGATCATGGTCTTCTTTCAAAAATTGCGGATCTTCAACGGGCGGGTCTAGGCGAGGTCGAGGTGCATTTACATCATGGAGTGGATCGGCCGGATACGTCGGACAGTCTGCGGGCTCAGTTGATTGAATTCAGGGATAGACTTGCTGAAGATCACAAATGCCTTTCTCGAATAGATGGCATCGGCATCCCGATGTACGCATTTGTCCATGGGAATTGGGCACTGGGAAATTCCGCCGGTGGGCAGTTCTGTGGGGTGGACAATGAATTTGAGATCCTTCGAGAGACGGGATGCTATGCAGATATGACCTTGCCCTCGGCACCCGACCGAAGCCAAGTGCCCGTCCTAAACTCGATATATGAATGCGGCCTCCCGCAAAATGAAGCGGTACCGCATAGAAGAGCTCGTCATCTAAAAGTAGGTTGTGAACCACCTTTATTGCCCGTCATAATAACCGGTCCATTGGTGTTCGACTGGACACAGAGAACGAAGGGGTTGCCCCTTCCAAAGATAGAAAATGCTGAGCTTGCTAACTTTAGGCCGATGGATATTTCCCGCGTTAATCGTTGGATCAGAGCCGATGTTTCAGTAAAAGGGCGGCCGGAATGGGTGTTTATCAAGCTCCATTGCCACGGCTTTTTTGACCACGACCGATCAGCCTGTATCGGCGAAGACGCTCGGCGGTTCTTTTCCGAGATAATTGAAAATGGTGAGAAGACGGGCGAGTATTCAGTCCACTTCGCTTCGGCTCGAGAAGCATTTAACATTATTATGGCCGCCATCGACGGTAAAGCCGGTTCACCTAATGAATACCGTGACTATCGCCTGAAGGCAATTTCTTAAAGTCGGAGTACAAATTAATGCCCAGACCACGCGTACTCCACTTGATCAATAGCTTCGAGATCGGAGGTACGGAGTTACAGGCTATAAAGATCATCAATAGCCTTGCCCAGAGAGATTACGAGATCTTCGTCGCATCTCTTAGCGAAAAAGGCACGCTTCGCAAGGAACTGGACTGGCTCAAACCGGATAGATACAAGTGCTTCCCATTAACGAGTTTTTATGACGCAAATTGCTTGAAGCAGTTAAAATTATTTAGAAATTTTCTCGAGGCAAATAGGATCACACTCGTTCATTCACACGATTTTTACACGAATATATTCGGAATGACCGGAGCGTTCTTGAATAGGATCGGGGCGAGAGTCGCTTCGAAAAGAGCTACGTATAGTAAAGGGGCGATCAAACTGTTTGTTGAACGACAATCGTTCAGGCTCGCTAAAAAGATTGCTACTAACTCGAATGCGGTGAGTGATTTCCTTACTGCTTATGGAATACCTAAAGAAAAGTTGGTCACCATCTATAACGGACTCGATGTTGACAGGTTTATCGATAAACCTGCTTACGACTACGAACAGATCGAAAAACTAACTTCACGACTAAATCCACATGCGAAAGTAATAACAATTGTCGCCAACATGCGAAGCCGGGTGAAAAACCATGATCTGTTTCTTAGAGGTGCTCAGAAGATAGCTGATCAATTCCCTAGAGTAGAATTTGTATTG
Source organism: Pyrinomonadales bacterium (assembly GCA_038323125.1). GTDB lineage: Bacteria > Acidobacteriota > Blastocatellia > Pyrinomonadales > Pyrinomonadaceae > OLB17. Next base: position 751 of record JBBQGO010000383.1, on the reverse strand, counting down.
GTCGGCGACGGAGATTTACGCGAGGCATTCATCGCCAAAGCAAATGATTTAGGCATCGGCTCCCGATGCCACTTTACGGGAAATCTTACCGCGATACCGGAAGTTCTATCAATATCAAGTATTGGCGTACTATGCTCAGACTCCGAAGGCTTCTCTAACGCCATACTAGAATATATGGCTGCCGGCCTTCCGGTGGTCGCGACTGACGTCGGCGGCGCGCGGGAGGCAATCATAGAAGGAAAAACAGGTTTTTTGATCCCACCCGGTGATGAGAAGGCTTTTGTTAGATCTGTCATGAGATTATTGACCGACACAGAACTATCGCATGCCCTTGGCAACGCGGGGCGTTCTAGAGCTCTAACCGATTTCTCACGTCAAGCTCAGATAGACGCAACGATCTCTTTGTATAACTCAATCTTGAAATGATTCTTGATAATAATCCGGGGATAAAGGTTCGTTCTGAAGTGGACTCTGATAAAGAAAAAGTGCGAGTTCTGATCGTCGCCCCGGCCCTTCCAATTGTTGGAGGACAGACAGTACAGGCTTACAATTTAGTTTTGCGTCTTCGTGAGTCCCCGGAGTTGTTGATAGGATTTCAAGCAATTAACCCTCAGTTTGTCCCTACTCTTCAAAGGATCAAGTATTTAAGAACCGTGCTAACTTGGCCCCGCTTTCTTTTAGAACTTACGAAATCACTCGGCAGATACGATGTGATACACATCTTCTCTGCTTCATATCTTTCATTCGTCCT
>JBBQGO010000382.1:0-2909 GCA_038323125.1 Pyrinomonadales bacterium | reverse complement strand
GTTATCCCATCAAGGCCTTCAAGAACTACTTTACAGCTTAGAGAACTTTAAGGATCCGATCTGCATCGGCTGTGTATTTAATTACCGTATACTTTTCGATCATGAGGCTCAAGTAGGCTACCGCGTCCTCGCGAAGCCGCTCGGGGTTGTAGCGTTCGCGTTCCTTTTCGACTTCTAAATTCACCTTTTGGCGGCCTTCGTTTTTGGAAAGATAATAGCTGCTCATACCTGCGAGGTATAGAAACTCATCGATCTTCGAGAAATCCGGGTAAGCCGCGTAGGTTTCCTCAAACCGCAGTAGAACCTGCTTATAAGCCTTACGCGCCGGTCCGAATGCCTGCCTCGCCACATCAAGATTATGCGTCGCATCCGCCTCAAGAAGCGGATCCAAGTCGATCGCAGGGGTAACATTCCGCTGTGCCGATGTCGTCGAGCAAAGAGCAATCACAACGAACGATACACTTACCAGAATAGTGAACAAGTTTTTCATAAGAGACTTGGATGAAACGGGACGAGTAATGGTTGGTGGACTCAATTATCAATTTTTATGGGCAGCGAACGACATGTCTTACACCTTGCTTTCTGATAGGTGCTTAAAACCGACCAGAACAAATCTTCTTTTTCCGTAGTTTCAACTAAACTGCTGAACTCGAGCCAACCGGTCTTGGCAGATATCGTCTTTCCCTTTTCGCCCGATAAGACCACTACGTCATAAACTGTGTCCCCAACCAATTCCGTTCGAATCGACTCAATTTCGTCTTTCCTCTTTTCTCGAACCAAAACAATAGTGCCAGCTCGCCATCCGATCTCGAACGAACCGTCCTCAGAACGAAGAAATCCAGCCCAAGCGTCAGTCCAATTGGCCTTCACCTCACCGGAGAAAGTTGTCGGGATCTCAACGGAGCCAAGATGATAATAAAGATTGATTCGAGTCGTCTTTGCTTCTGTAGACGTTTCGGGATTACCTTGACCAAAGACTACGGACGTCAGAACGAGACTCATGGCCAGAAAAACGAGAAGGTAGTTGCATCTTTGTAGCGGTTCAGTCATTTTCATAAATCCAATTTCCCTTCCAAGCGAATCATTCCAAGCAACTGTTAGGATACATATTTCCCGATATTTGCTTCCAGATTCTTCGCTAAATCCGCTGGGCATTGATCGCAAGCGATCAACGGGACTTCCAACCTTGAGCACGATCGAAGAACAATGAAAGGAACATAGGTCACTTGGAACACTGGTAGTTAGAAGGAATTACGGTGAAAGTTTCTTTCGGTTTCGTACTGCCTTTGGCTCTTTCTTTTCACTCTTGGACAGTAGATTCTCCACCCGCAGCAACAACTTTTCCCGTTCGTGCGCCTCGTTCTCTCGAAGACGTTCGATCTCCAAAGCGAGTTGTTGAATCCCTAAGGCTAGGTCGGTGTGGCGGTTTCTAAGGTCTTTTAGCTCGTCATTATTTCGGCGACCTAACTCCGTAAAATACGCCAAATCGCGGAAGATCTGAGTCAATTCCTTAATCATCGATTAAGCCACAAGCCGATCCAGAGCCTTTTTCATTTGAGCGAAAGACCTGTCGTTTCGTTTGCGTAGTGCCGCGAGTTCTTTCTCGGATTCACGAGCAAGCTGGGCATTCACCCGAATCGTATCGATCAACGTTGAGATTTCATCGTTCATCCGCGTGACCTTTTGTTTTGCGGATTGTCTTGCGATCACATCAGCCATAATTTCGATTGCCTCTTAAACCTATGATGCATATTTTCCAATTATAGCGTCAAGTTTCTTAGCCGTTTCGGCGGGCCAGTGGTCGGGGGCGGTGAAGATGGCGTTCTTGATCGCGCCCGCGAACTGGTTCGGCGTTTCCTTGGCGGCGACGCGTTTGACGGCATCTTTCAAGATCAACTGGGCGTTTCGGACGTTTTTGTTCAAATATTCGACGACCATGTCGATCGTCACGTCGTCGTGGCCTTCGTACCAGCAATCGTAATCGGTGACCAGGGCGAGTGTGGCGTAGGCGATCTCAGCCTCGCGGGCAAGCTGTGCGTCCTGCAGATTGGTCATGCCGATGATGTCCATTCCCCATTGCCGATAGACCATCGATTCGGCTTTGGTCGAGAACGCGGGGCCTTCCATACACAGGTATGTGCCGCCGCGATGGGTCTTGACGCCAACCGCGTTGCAGGCAGCTTCCAAAATGTCGCCAAGTTCATTGCAGACAGGATGAGCGAACGTAACGTGACCGACGATGCCTTCGCCAAAGAATGTCGATTCTTGCGCCCGGGCTCGCGTGCGATCAAAGAACTGATCAGGAATGACCATGTCCGTCGGAGCGTATTGCTCCTGTAGCGATCCAACCGCCGAAATCGACAAGATATACTCTACGCCTAGTAGTTTCATCGCGTAGATGTTTGCTTTGTACGGCACTTCCGTCGGCGTGAACTTATGCCCACGAGCATGCCGCGGTAGGAACGCGACCGTCACACCATCAAGCTCACCAATGATAAACACATCCGACGGCGACCCAAACGGCGTCTCAACCACCTGCTCCCGCACATTTTCCAACTCCGGCATCTGGTAAAGCCCAGAGCCGCCGATTATTCCAATATTTATATTTTCCATTAATTTTCTTTATCTTCCGGGGCGCGTGCCTCCACTTCGAAAGAGGTATACCTTTCATTCGTCGGCCGTCCGGAAGGGCCCAAATCCTTAGCTATTTTCCTGTCAGAAATAGCGTCGCTATTCCGCTTTAGCGCCACGTAACAATTTGAACGAAGCACGTACGGCGTGGCCCATTTCGGAGCAATTGCGATTGCTTCCGTCAAAACTTTTAGTGAATCAGAATATTGCTGGTCTTGATAAAGAAAGTAACCTAAATTGTACCTAAGGACAGCTGAATCCCTATCGATACTCACAGC
>JBBQGO010000381.1:0-2926 GCA_038323125.1 Pyrinomonadales bacterium | reverse complement strand
ACACTTTGATGAACCTTTCCGCATATACCTTGGAGGACAGTAGAATGTTAGAACGTCTTTTGGCCGTGGCCGCAATCTGCCTGTTTGTTACGACCGCAAGTCTTGCTCAAACCAAACTGCTTCGATTTCCGGACGTTTTCGGCGATCGCGTCGTGTTCACCTATGGCGGTGACCTCTGGACGTCGTCCACCGCTGGCGGAACGGCCACGCGACTCACGGCACATCCCGGCGTGGAAACTTATGCGAAATTCTCTACCGACGGGAAGTGGATCGCATTTACGGGCCAATATGATGGCGACGAGCAGGTGTATGTCGTGCCGGCGGGCGGTGGCGAGCCTCGCCAGTTGACGTTTTACCCATCGCGGGGACCGCTGACGCCACGCTGGGGATATGATAATCAGGTCTACGGGTGGACGCGCGACGGGCGGATCTTTTTCCGCAGCTATCGCGATTCATGGTCGCTTCCTCTCGCTAAATTATATTCTGTGTCCCCTGAAGGCGGCCCTGCGGAGGCATTACCGATGCCGGAGGCAGGTTCGGGCGCATTCTCGCCCGACGGTACGAAGATGGTCTACTCGCCGCGTTTCCGCGATTTTCGCCCGGAGAAACGCTATCAGGGCGGTCAGGCAAATAAGCTCTACGTTTACGACCTAAAAACAAACGACGCGAAGCTGATCTCGGACAGTCCTTTTGCCAGCCGTGACGCGATGTGGATCGGTAATACGATCTATTACATCACCGACAAGGACGGCAAGTTCAATCTCTACGCCTACGACAACGGTTCAGGCAAGACGACTCAGGTCACACGCAACCGCGACTGGGACATCCGTTGGCCGAGCAGCGACGATCAGAACCGGATCGTCTATGAGCGTGAAGGCGAGCTCGAATTGATGGATGTCGGTTCCAAGAAAGTCTCGCGTCTCTCGATCAGTGTACCCGACGACGGGATCAATAAACGGCGACGTCAGGTTTCGGTGGCGAATCGCATCTCGTCTGCAAATCTGAGCCCAAAAGGCGAGCGGGCCGTGTTCAGTGCTCGCGGCGACATTTTTACCGCACCGATCGAGAAGGGTGGGACGCGTAACCTGACCCGCTCATCCGGCGCGAATGATCGATTTCCTGCCTGGTCAGCCGACGGCCGCTGGATCGCCTTTATTTCCGATCAGAGCGGCGAGGATGAAGTGTGGATAGCGTCGCAAGACGGCTCTGCCGCGTCGCAGCAGCTAACAACCGGCGGCTCGGCGCAGCGTTATGCGCCGGTTTGGTCGCCGGACGGCAAGAAGATTGTCTTTGGCGATAAGAATGGCCGGGTCTATGTCGTAACTGTCGCTACCAAGCAGCAGCAGATGATCGTTGATGCTCCGAACGGGCAGATTACGGATTACGAGTTTTCGCCGAAAGGGAACTACTTAGCATATACAATGCAAAACCCGGAGGGCGTCCAATCCATCTATATTTGGAGCGCTGAGGACAATAAGAATTATCGCGTAACGCCCGCAATGTTTACCTCGCACGATCCGACCTGGGACCCGACCGGAAGTTATCTGTATTTTCTAAGCGACCGGGAATACGCGCCCCAGCTCTCAGGCGTCGAATTTAATTACGCGTCTAACCGCTCGGATTATGTGTACGCTCTCGCCTTGACTAAGAACGTAAAGAACCCGTTTCCGCCAGAGAGCGACGAGGTTGTGATCACCGAGGAAAAGAAGGACGGCTCGCCCGCCCCAACACCGGCATCCACCCCGGCTGCGGAGAAGATTGATTTTGACGGCATCGAAACTCGGGCGACTAAAGCCCCATTAGGCGCCGATAATTACGGCGGTTTGGTGGCCAATCGCGGCCACCTGGTTTATACGGTAGGCCCGGCGGGTTATTACGGCCGGGCGGCCGAGACACAGCCTTCCGTCCGCATATTCAACCTGCGAGATCGCCGCGAGACGACCCTGATTACGAACGCCGGCGGCTTGATTCTCTCACCGGACGGGACAAAGTTCATTTCAAACCAGCAGGGAACTTTCTTCACGATGGACGCCAACCCCGCGGGCGAACGATCGCGCAAGAACATTTCCACCGCCGGGCTCGTCACCGAGATCGATCCCGTGGCCGAGTGGAACCAAATGTTCAACGAGGTATGGCGGCAGAATCGTGACTGGTTCTATGCTCCGAATATGCACGGTTTTGACTGGGCAAAGATCCGCGATGAGTATAAGAAATGGCTCCCCTTCGTCAATCACCGCTCGGATCTAAATTACCTTCTCTCGGAGATGCAGTCCGAGCTGGCGGTTCAGCATGCCTATATCGAAGGCGGCGATTTTAATCTGCCCCCGCGTGTTCGCGTCGCACTTGCCGGTGCCCGTTTCGATGTGGATAAGGCCGCGAATCGTTACAAGATCGCGTCGATATTTCAGGGTCAGAACGAAGAGGATATCTACCGTTCGCCGTTTACCGAGGTCGGAAGCGAGGCCAGCGTCGGCGAATACGTGATAGCCATCGACGGCCAGGATGTAACAGCCGATAAAGACATTTATTGGTACCTGCGCGGTCGGGCCGACAGCACGGTGACGTTTACGCTGAATTCCACGCCTAGTGCGACAGGAGCACGCAAGGTCACGATCAGGCCCGTTGCAAGCGAGAACGATCTTGTTTACCTCAACTGGGTGCTCGAAAATCGTCGCAAGGTTGATACGCTATCAAACGGCAGGCTCGGCTACCTCCACATTCCGGACATGGGGGCAGCTGGGATCCGTGAGTTTATCAAGTGGTATTATCCGCAGCTTAAGAAAGAGGGACTGGTCGTTGATGTTCGGGCCAATGGCGGCGGCAACGTCTCGCGAATGCTGATCGAACGCCTAAGGCGAAAGGTGCTCGGCATCAATTACAATAATTTCAGTGAAGAGGGCAATACGTACCCCGACGGAGCGTTTCT
>JBBQGO010000380.1:0-2934 GCA_038323125.1 Pyrinomonadales bacterium | reverse complement strand
TTCTGCTATCGAAGTCGGATCGGTAACGTACACAGCGATGCCATTCGCCTCCAGTGTCTTCGTAAATGTTTCGATCTGTGAAGCCGTCGAGACAAAAACGATATCCGGTTTGAGGCCGACGATCGTCTCCATGTTCGGATTCATGGTGTCGCCGACCTTGGCGATGGCCTTGGCCTCCTCGGGATAATTGCAGAACGTCGTGACACCGACGAGGCGGTCGCCCGCACCGACCGCAAAGATATTCTCAGTCAGGTTCGGCGCGAGACTAACGACCCGGGTGATCTTGGTTGGTACCCGTATCCTCCGCTCCAGATCGTCGGTCACAACACGCATCGGAGTAATACCTTTTTGCGTGTTGCCGATTTCAACATCTCCGCCGCACGCCGAGACCAACGTTAGCAAACCAGATATTAATACCGCGACAATTTGTCTTTTCTTTTCACCCATCCCACTCAAAACTAACAAGAACGCCCTGTTTCTCCGCGTCAATATCATCGACCAGAAAAACAGGGCGTTCCAAATAGAAAGCTCGTGTCTGCCTGCGATGTTTTGACGCGAAACATCTAACTTGGCAATTGCATTTCGAGGCAGGCGGCCCGACTTAATTGATCTTGGAACGTTAGCTCGTGGATCTTGGATTGATTTCAATCCACATCCGCGACCTGCGGTCCGCGATCATCTCACGGTGACGCGATCGTGCGGGAATCTCACCCGCTTACCCTTTTAGGCAGCTTTATCAACTGCACCTGAACACTATCAATTAAAAGAACAAGTGCCCGATTATCACGCCTGTCCTTAACAATGTCAACCCGCTCGACATTCCGTGCCGTGGCTGATCCTGACCTTTTTGTAGGAAACTTTCTACATTATGCAGATTGGCGGAACGGTTATCTGCAGCTCTGAATGAGCGGTTTAGATCTCAACGAAATCCTGTCCGGCAATATCGCTTAAAGCATCTTCGATCGTCGGCAGCAATCTCTGAATGGCCGGAACCTGATTGCTGGGCAGGAGGATGATCGCCAGATCGAGTGCGGCTAGATTTTGCTGGTGGGGGAGATTTTTGTCGGACGTTATAAAAACGTCAAAGTCGGCGGCAACTAGCCGCAGAAGTTGTCCGTTCTTAATTCCGGCCCAGCCCATTTCCTGAACTGAAACAATATCACGGGCGGGCAAACCGCGCTTAACGATGCTCGGCACACACTCGTCAATAATGATCTTCACGGGGCGAGGCTGATCTCGTCTAAGGACAATCGGAAATATTCGAGAACCCTGACGGCCTGTTCGCGTGAGACGGTTGGGAAATTCTCAAGAAATTCGTCCAGCGAAATACCTGCCTCTAAATTTTCGAGCAGAGCCGACACCGGGACACGCGAACCTGTAAAAACCGGAGCGCCGCTCATGATCTCGCGGTCTACGGTAATCGGTACCTCTTTTGAGATCGTAATCATATGAGTCAGATTTTAACACAAAAAACCCCGCTGACGACCCAGCGGGGCTTTCTGACTTCTGACTATAGACTTCAAAATATCGCTATTCAGCGATCGCCATTTCCTTATCTTCTTTCTTCTCGCGTTTAATGCCGCCTATCTGGACGAGGTTCTCGCCCTTGATGCCGGCTTTCTCCATCACCATTTCCTGATAGAGTTTTCGCATCATCTGCATTTCTTCTGCTGCCGTCTTGGGGCCTTCCATTTCTGGCTTGTTCGGACGGCTGAGATCTACTTCGTTGAGGATAAGGTTGTGCTGCTTGTCGCCAAGTTCCACTTCCTTTCCTCGTGCAAACACCTCGTGACGGCCATTTTCCTTGTACCACTGAGCGACTGTAGCATTTTGATGCATGTGCTCAATAATGTTTCTCCAGCCGATGCCCGTGTTATAAGCACAGAAGCTGATCTCTCCTTCCTGCGTACCGTAAGGGATAATGCACATTTCGGTGCGGCGAAAATCGTAGTTAAAGAGGTCCTGGAACCACATTCCGGCGATAAAGAGGAAGTTCCAGGGATCCTGACGACGCTTCTCGATATCTTCGATCGTACGGTCCGGGCCGACCTTACCGTAGTCCTTACCCGACAGTCCGAACGATTTATCGAACTTCTTAAGTATGCCGCCGAGCGTAAGGCTATTGGGGGCACCATATGGGTTGTAATTCTTAAGCAGTGCGAGGCCCATCATGATATTTGAGAACCACTTGCCGCGGTTCGTATCCGTGATGTGCTGCATGTCCTTGACGAGACCTGGAATGCTCAGAAATTGCGGTACTGGTGCCATTTCCTTCGTTTCTTTGTTTACCATCACCGCCGTACCCACGCCGCAATTAGGATGACAACCGCACGAGACCTGTCCCCAATCGCTCTCAGGTCCGTGGACCACATCAGCAAAGTCGGCAAAAGCACCCATTAACGAAAGCGGGAACCAATCGCGTGTCGGTTCGGTAATACCAACTTGATCATGTACGTCATGTGCAAGATGGGCCAGCGTGTAACGCTGCTGCAGGCGACGCTGTTCGGTGATCAGTTCGTCGCGGCCCGTGAACGACACAGGTTGGAAGGCGATGAACGAGATCTTTTTAGGATTTTCGAGGGCAAATCGGATGATCGTACCAACCTGATCGTTATTGATACCGTTTACAAGCGTCGTAACAAGAATGATGTCAACGCCGGCCTCATGCAGGTTATTGATCGCACGCAGCTTGACATCAAACAGGTTGCCGATCTGGCGGTGTGAGTTGGCGTCGTTGCCGATGCCATCGAACTGCAGGTATACAAATCTCAAGCCGGCCTCGGCGGCTTCGCGGCAAAACTCTTTTGATTTCGCAAACTCGATACCGTTTGTCGCGGCCTGGACCGAGTTGTACCCAACCTTGCGGGCGTAACGGACAGCATCCAGAAAGTAAGGCGACAATGTCGGCTCACCACCCGGATACTGCACCGACAT
>JBBQGO010000379.1:0-2952 GCA_038323125.1 Pyrinomonadales bacterium | reverse complement strand
TTTGACCGCCTTGAAGTTGTTGTATCCCAACTGCTCCAGGAGTTCGAACTCGTATTCCAATTTGCGAAATACGACCTTCTCAGAACGTATCGAAAGGTAGTCTGGTTTGTTTTCGAAGTTTAATAGTGCCCGGAGGCAGATAGTTTCGGAACCGACAATGTCGGCTTTTAGGTAATGTGGAACGCCGTATTTCTCAAGGCATGTGCCAAAATCAACTGCCGGCACGCTTATTATATCATTCCGCGTACCCATCACCTCGTTTCTTGATGCCCAATCGTCACATGTACTGCCCCACAGCGAATGGTCTTGATTTTGATAAAACTTCACCTCCGCTGGCTTGCCGTTTGCCGCTGCGTCCTCGGTGATGGCGCCTTCGACGATAGTCAGCCGGCCATCGGCGATCTCGCCGGCGAATCGGTTGCGACAAAATTGAGCATTGCCTGGCGCAGCCTCAAAGGCGACCACTCGATAGCCCTTTTTTAGGTAAAAGTCGGTGTCCTGTCCGTGATGGAGCCCTACGTCGTAGATAAGTCCGGGATCTTTGGGGGTTTTTAGAAGATTTGTCATAGCTAGAGTCAGGGAGGCTCCGCCATGCGCCGATCGGGGCGAATCGGCGGACTTCCACCCAAAGAATACGTGCAATTACCCCTGGATTTCAGTTTATTGTGGATTTTAGGACCCAGCGTTCTCGCTCGGCACGTGCATTGGTCGCGGGTTAGGATAACGGGAGTTCACCGGTCACTTGCGGTCCGGTCCACTACATCGAGCGGATAGAGGCTTGGCGGTGTCAAGTTCAATTTACCTAAGCCCGCAAGGATGTCAATCGTGCAGAAGATCTTGTTGGGAACGAACAATAAGGTCTGTTTTAAACTGCGTTTGCGGGCGAAAACAGCAGCTAACCCCAGCACGACAAGTGCCACGGCTATTAGGCCGGGGCTGAGAGAAGCCGGCAGGAGAAGTGTTGAGAGAAGCAACGCCAGCCAGACCAAGAAGATGATCGTCGTCTTTAGCCTAAGCCAGCAGAATGCCAAACCGTTGCCGGCTTTAAACGCGTATGCGATCGTGCGGCTGATCTCTCCGAGGCGGCCCGAAACGATATCGCGTTTGAATGTCGTAATAAGGCTGCCAAACGTTTGAAGATGGTAGCAGCGTGTATGGCACGCCATCGGCACGGGGATGAGTTTTAGGTCCCATCCCGAACTGATCAGCCGCAATCCAAGCTCGGCCTCCTCCTCCATCGCTGCATGAGGGTTAAATGAACCGACTTCCATAAGAGCCGCCTTGCGATAGAAGCAGCATGGCCCGCGAAGCCACTTTACATAGGCAACCTGTTCGTATCGGTCCTCGACTCCTTCAAGCAGTTCACCGCGTTCGTTTAGATCATCAAGGCGTCCGTTAATGCCGCCAAGAATGGGATCGTTATCAAAATGAGCTATTGCCTCGTCCAGAAAATCCTTGTAAAGCGAAGTGTCGGCGTCCAGAAAGAGGATATACTCGCCGGCCGCATACTGTGATCCGATGTAACGCCCGGCAGAAGGGCAAAGCTTCGAGTCAGGTCGCAAAGACAGCACCTTTACGCCTCGCGACCGTACGATCTCCACAGTGTCGTCGGTTGATGCCGAATCGACAAATATTAATTCCGCACCGCCGATCTGATCCGCAGCTGCCTGTGCTGCATCGATACACGCGGCGATCGACCCGGCTTCGTTGCGTCCGATCATGACAATTGAGAGCTTATGATCCATATACCCGTGTTGTTCACTCCGCATCGAACTCCGGAAGTCCGAATGTGCGTTTTGAGCGGCGTCGCCACCGTTTGAGAGGTTCGGCGAGCTGTGCCGGCAATACTGATTTTGCGGCCGCCCGCAAACGGCCGCCAAAACCGTCAGCCGTCAAATACGCCCAAGTCGCCAGCGTCGGACGGGCAAGTATCGCTGTTACGAGTTCACGTTCGTTGTTCGCCCAGTCATATTTGTAGGTTTCCTCACCCCGGAGGAAATCAAATGTGCGGTTGCCCCGCTCGATGGCGCTTTTGATCGAGAGGCCCGTCAGCACGAGTCCGACGCTGTACATGGACCATTCCTGATCGTAACCGGCATTGTAATAATAAAACGTTGTGCCGTCATCCATTCCGTAGACCGAACTGCGGCATTCGCCGCCGACCCATAGTTCATCAAAGCGTAGCAAGCCCGTCTCGGCCAGAGATGTCATTAGATCGCGCTGAAATGAGATGAGACGAGGCGACCCGCTCAGCTCCGATCCGCCGTGCGAGGCCCAACGGCCCTGGTGGAGAATAAGAAATCGGTCAAAAGCTTTGCCGAGCTGTTCAGGTGCGGTAACAGATCGAAATTCAAACCCGGGCATCCGCTCGAGCTGTTTGAGACGGCGCTTAAAGTTGCTCCCCCGCCGCCCCTGACGCAAAACAGCTTCCCACCCGCCGCCGAGGTCGATCTGCGGGCAGACGGTTGATGTGTCGATCTGAAGACGCGGCTTTTCTCCCATCCCGGTACTTAATGACGCCAAGGTCGGTGAGTCGGCGGCTATGTTTTCGAGCCGCAGAACATCAAAGCCGACGTTTGTCCTAAGAAACTCCATGGTTGCCGAACGCACTTCCTGTACATCTCCCTGGGCGGCGATCAGATCGAGGTAATCTGCTCCGCCGTACTCATCGCCCGCGAAACGAAATTCGGTAACGGTAATTCCCAACACTTTTCTTTCCACCCGTCGAAGCGGAAAGATGCCTATGAGCTGCTCACCCCGATAGGTCTTGATCAGGTAGGGTGATGATCCTGCACCGAACGAACGGTTCCACTCCGAAATCCATTCCCACGAGAGAAACATCGGGCATCCGGAGCGCCTGTACAGATCCCGCCACTCATCACCGAGGTTCAGGAAAGCGTCGCTGCCGGTTTCGACATCGATGGTGATCGCTCCCACGCTCTGCCGCGAGTT
>JBBQGO010000378.1:0-2980 GCA_038323125.1 Pyrinomonadales bacterium | reverse complement strand
ATCAAACGTTTTCAGAAAGAAAAGCGTTGGGATTAGTTTTCCCCGCCTCAAAGCCCATCGCCTTCGATATAGCCCGTTTTCTCGGGCAATAGAGAGATCCCATTCAGTAATTCACTCACCTTCTTGCGCGCCGGAGAGCTTTTTTCATACGAAACGACGGCGGTTTCGTATGAAACAGTCGCTGTTTCGTATGAAAGCCGCGCTGTTTCGTACAAGATCTACTACCGTCACTGTGGTAGAGACAACCTATTATCAGCGTTTTTCGAATAGTTTACGGTAAACGGGCAGGCCCCTGTCCTCGACCGCGTTTTCACGCTCGGTCTTAACCGGAAAGGGGCTCGTCGGGCAGTCGATCTCAGCCAGTGTAGCCTCAGAATGAAAAAGTGCAAACATTTCCCCGGCAAGGAACTCGACATCGGTTTGGACGAATATTCGCCCGCCGGTAACGAGCTTTGACGCGGCGGTTCGGACCAGTTCTTCATTGACCATCCGTCGTTTGGCGTGCCGCTTTTTGAACCACGGGTCGGGAAATTGGATCGTGATCGCCTGGATCACACCGGGTGGGATGTTCTCGAGCAGTCGCGAAAGCGCGATCATCGCGTTGCAGAATACGTATTGGAGATTGGTCAGGCCGGCCTCTGCGGCCAACCGGTTGGCCTCGTCGACCAGCGGTTCACGGATCTCGACGCCGAGGTAGTTCCAGTCGGGCTGTATCTCAGCCATCCGCAGGATAAACCTCCCGCGGGCACATCCGATATCGAGATGAAGCGGCAGCGATGTTTCGGCAAACATCTCGGACAGATCTACCGCATCGGGCTCTTGACGATAATACGGGGAATGCGGATTGACATGCTGATGGACTCTGACGCGGGCCATTGAATAAGTTATACGATCCTAAACATCACCAAGATCGCAAAACAACATACGGCGATGTAGATACCCATCGAGGCGAGGCCTAAAGTTTGCGTGGCCGGGTTCGCAACACGCGGGTCGGTGTAGGAGTCCGAAGGGATCTGAAACACCCCGTACACCGCACCGGCGACAAGGCCGCCGATGTGGCCATAATTGTCGATCACCTGATAGAGCAGCAACCCGTAGGCGAGGATGATGCCAATGTTGATCAGCAGGCCTTTGCGAAACTCGGGTGTTATGAACTCGCGACGCCGAAATGCGTAGACCAGCAGATATCCGATCAAGCCGATGATCCCACCCGATGCACCTACTGATTTTCCTTGAGGAGCAAAGATCAGGCTCAAGATGCCCCCGCCCAGGATCGAGACCAGGAAGACGATCGGCAGGTGAGCACGGTTCGTGATCATCTCGAAGATCTTGCCAAAGCTGTAAAAGGCATAGCTATTCATCGCGAGGTGGAGCAAACCGCCATGCAGTGCGGCGCCTGTGAGTATGCGCCAATATTCCTGATCCTGGAGAAATGCCGGTTTGTCGAAACTGGCCAACGCGGCAGACCGGTCGAGCCCGACACTAAACTGTGCAAGGGCGACCATCACGTACGATGCGATGAGGATAACTGTGTACGTCGGAAACGGCGCGACCGGGCCCGCGGCTGCTTCGTCGAGCACTGGTGCATCCTGTTCGGCTTCGTCGGTCTCGTATCTTAACGACATCTTGGTTAAGGTAAAAGTAAAAAGGTAAAAGGTAAAAGGCAAGATCAGCTTTTACTTCTTTGCACTGATGATTATTGATGCAGTGATCTTGGCTATCTCCATCGATTCGACGATCAGTTCGTCAATTCCCGTTCGTGCCTTGGGTTCAAGTTACGTGGTGGCTATTATCAACCTCAACCAATAATTTGACTCTTTGGCCTCTTTTAATGAGATGGCGTTCTTGCTTACGAAGTCGGGTTTACTCTGTCCGGCCTGAGCCTCTTCCAAATTTGCCCCAACAGAAGTGCCAGCCCTTAGCAGCTGAACGATCCCGGTTTTGCTCACTTCGCGATGGTTTTCCAAATACTGGCACAATTTGACGACCCTTACCGCAAAGGCAAATGTCCGCTCTCGTTTATCAACCACATTCGAACGAGAGTCAGGTCCAGACGAGCGAGAGTCAGGCGCCGACGAACGAGAGTCAGGCCCAGGCGATAACTCATCACTTGTGCCTTTTTCCTTTTGCCGTCTTTCTTCTGCCGCCACTTTTACCTTTTACCTTTTGCCTTTTACATTTTCTCTACATCGCGATGCCGCCGTCGGCTTGAACGACCTGGCCAGTGATATAGGCTGCGCTGGGCGACAGAAGAAAACACGCTATCTCGGCAACCTCTGAAACATTGCCAAGCCTCGCCAGCGGGATCTGTGCGATGATCTTGTCGCGGTGTTCGGCATTCATTTCGCTGGCCATGTCAGTTTCGATGAGGCCGAGTGCCAGAGCGTTGACGGTTATCTTTCGGCTGGCGATCTCTTTCGCGAGCGATTTGGTCAGGCCGATCATACCCGCCTTTGAAGCGGAGTAATTGGATTGTCCAAGCATACCCACGACGCCCGAGATCGAGGTGATATTGAGTATCGATCCGCCATTCTCGTTTCGCATCATCGGGCGGACGGCTGCTTTAGAAAAATTCCACGCACCCTTGAGGTTGGTGTCGATCACCGCGTCCCAATCCTCTTCCTTCATACGCAGGATAAGCTGATCGCGTGTAATGCCCGCGTTGTTTACAAGCAGATCGACAGTGCCGAACGCTTCTTTGGCTTTGCCGACAAATTCGGCCGCGGCCTCGGTACTCGCCACGTCACACTGAGCCGCGTGAACCTTTACGCCCAACGCCTCGACCTCGCCCTTTAGCGTTTCAGCCTCATCGGCGCTCTTTGAGTAATTAAACGCGACATTGGCCCCGCGTCTCGCCAGTTCCATGACGATCGCCCTGCCAATTCCGCGTGTGCCGCCGGTGACGATCGCCGATCTTCCTTCAAATTGCTTATTGGACATAAGTATCTAAATATCGAAAACCTTTCTTAATTGTTCCCGA
>JBBQGO010000377.1:0-2996 GCA_038323125.1 Pyrinomonadales bacterium | reverse complement strand
AGTTCGTATGGTATCGGGTTATTATTGATAGGATTTGTAGCAACCGTTGACTTGGTCTGAGTCGCCTTATATAGATACGGCAGTGCGTCCTTTTTATTCTTCTGCGCAACCTGGGTTATATAACCGACGGTGTAGTTTAACCACCCGAGAGCTTCATTTTTGTCGTTATAGCGCCACGCAAATAGGCCATACGAGCTTGAAGTTTTGCCTGCCTCGATCGCCGCGATCGCCTGCTTAGCGTACTTTAGGGTGTCCGCGTTGTACTTGAAATTCCCCTTGTAGGACTCGTCATATCCTATCGACCCGAGTGAGATCATGACATCCAACTGGTCCGGCTCCTTTGCGAGGATCTCTTTGCCGACTACATATGTTTCATCAAAGTTAGAAGCTTTTACGCTCGCATCAAAACGCTTGTACAGTGCGTCTTTCGCAATAGCTGCTTCGTCAGCAGCTATCTTCGCTTCCATTCCGGGCAGATAGCTCTTCAGGTAATCGACAAAATCCTTTGCGGGCTCGCACGAGCCGAATTTCTCGATATATTGTTTTCCGGCCTCGACAGCGACCTTTCGCTGCGGAATGCCTTTGTCGTAATTCTCGCGGAATTTAGCGTCTAGTGTCGCGAGCCCTTCCGTGTCGGCGCACGGATCCTGCGCGAACCCCGCCACAGCTCCAACTGCGAGTAGTGCTGCGGCCAAGAGGCCTGTATTTACATATCTAAAAATCGTTTTCATCATTTCCTTCCTCGGGCATCCCCTTAAAACATTTTCCGTCGTTTTCGATCTGCATTCCGGAAAATCCATCTCCCGTTTCGCGTGAAATCAGATGTCACGCATCAACAAAAAGTTGCAAGATTTTGAGCAAGTTTCCTTTAGGGACTCGCCAAATCGCTGATCCACGGAAAACTTTTTGAGAACGTAAATAATCCCGTAAGTTTTGCCGCTGTGTCAAGCGAAAGATGTCTTAATGTAATCGAAAAGACATCAGGCTTTGCCGTCGTGTAACGGGAAAACATCCTGATGTCTTTCTCACAGCTCGTTCCGGGACTACGGCTTTGCCCCAGGGCCATTAGTCACTGTGCTGGCATCCCTATCATAAGTGATGACCACCGGCGGGAATATGGGCTTGGACCGCCCCGTTTTCGTAACCAATTTCTTTTCGGCGGGTCTTGGGACAGCTATTGTTTTGGGAGCACCTGAAACTACGATCACTTCTCTACCGTCTTGCGACGCCCCATCCACGACCACAGCCGCTGTCTTAATAATATCATCCTCACCTTCTTCTTCCTCTACGATCAGGGCAACCGTTGTCGCGGGAGTCGTTCCACCCCTCGCCGGCAGCTTAAATTCTGTCTGTGCCAGATTGCGATCAGTTCGGACGATCCGGTTGCTGAGGGCCTGGTAGATCTGGCCCGCTACCGCGGCGGCATGCCGGCCCCTCTCGCTCTCTCCGCGAGTGATAACTACGACCGAGTACACCGGCTTTTCGATCGGAGCCACTGAAGCGAACAGTCCGACCCAGGTTCCTTTGCTAATGCAGGAGCCTGTTTTGCCCGCTATGCCGAGAGACGCGTCAACTCCCCGGCGGGCTGTTCCGTATTCGGCGGCCCCCATCATACCCGGTATGACGCGGCGGACATTTGTTTGCGGCACTTCCACCTTTTTGCGGTAAAAAGTTTGGAAATTAGTTTTCTCGATGGTATTTCGAGGCGTGCGGGGTATCACTCTAATGCCGCCGTTCGATATGGCTGAGACCATTACGGCCAACTGAAGTGTCGACACCTCAAAGTCATCGCCATGCGAGTAGATGCGGGCGTTGTTGTTGCCGATGGCTAATCTTCCGGCGGTTTCGCCCTCAACGTTTAACCCCGTCGGCTCACCTAGTCCGAGCTGTTTGGCATAGTCGATCATTTTACTATTGCCAACCTTGGAACCGACTACCTGAAAATAAGGGTTGTTCGAACGGGCCAGTGCATCATCCAGGTTGAGACGCATTGAGCTGTCGCGGATCGATCCATCAGCCCTGCTTACTACGCCCTCATTAAGGCCGGCGACGCCTGTGACCAGCTTGATCGTGGAGCATGGTTTTATGCTGCTGCGGATAGCCCATTCCTGATTGACGATCGTCAAGACCTTGCCGGTCTGGGCCTCCATTACGACCACCGAACCGGCATGCGAACCTAATGCATTGACAGCCACCTGACGGATCGCCAGGTCTTCGCCTTCGGTCTTGTCATTCGCGATATTGGCGACGGTCTCTGTACGAAGCCCGCGTTCGAACGCCAGCCTCCGAGCCTGTGCTTCACGGATCGCCTGCTCGCGCCTGCGCTGTTCAGCTAGAATAGCCTGCCGCCGCTCCTCTTCTTTTCGACGCCTTTCCGCCGCGGCTTGTCTGGATTCTGCGGCCTTTTTCGAGTCTTGTTTTGAGCGATCGGTGCCCTTCGCGTTAAGTTGCTCTTTCGCTTTGGCCTGCTCTTTGGACGACAGTTTCTCGTCTTTCGAGTCTTTTTTTGAATTCTTGGCGGCTTGTTCAGCCGGCTTCTTTTTCGCGTCCTTTGACGCCGACGCCTTCTTGGTCTCTGCTTTCTTGGCAGCGGCTTTTTCGGGTGGTTTGTTCTTTTTTGACTGGGCCGATATATCGGCAGCGAACAGGAGGGAGATTATAAAAAGTGGAAGGAGAGAACTCACAAACAGATTCTTGGGGGACATCAATTTCATGCTTGACCTCAGAGGAACGAACTTTGTTTTGAGATTATTTGAGGAACCGGGAATTTCCCGGTCTTTGATTAGCCCTTTCGGACATTGCGAAAAAACTAAGGTTGAATATAACATTCAATCATCGGTGTAGCAAGGGTTTTCTTAATTATTGTTAGAACTCCATGAGAATGTCCTAGATAGAACTCTTTAGAAATGTCCTATTGTGAAAGTGTCTGAGATGCTCTTGTTTGAGGAGCATAGATGGAAACAAGAGGGACGATTCGAATGAGTAGGAAAGAGCTG
>JBBQGO010000376.1:0-3031 GCA_038323125.1 Pyrinomonadales bacterium | reverse complement strand
AGATGCACAACTGCGGAGCGGGTTTGCGATATCGGAAATAGATCTTAAGGGGACTCGCGAACGTGACACCTGTCTCCCCGTAACGCTCAATACCGACGTTCGGGGCCGGTTGATAGCAACACCGCTCAAATGGAGCGGCTCCTCCGATTTTGTGGGTTTCGCCTCGACCGAGGCCCTCGCGATAGTGCCCGCGGGAGCTACGATCGCAAAGGACGACGTGGTCAAAGTTTTATTTCTCTAAAGATCGATCCAGTCTATGGCAAAGCCAAATGCAATCGCTCACGAGGCGATCCATGAAACGGTTGAACAGATCCTAAGCGGCGAAGAGCGCGGTATCCTGCTCGACGTACCGGCCGGCGAGGGCGCGCTTGCGTTACGGCTCAGAGGACTGGGTTTTGACGTACGCTGCTGCGACCTTTACCCGGAAATTTTCCAGCTCGACGATGTCGAGATACGCTCAGGAAATATGGATGCTCGTCTGCCCTATGAATCGGATGAGTATGAAACCGTAGTGTGTATCGAGGGGCTCGAGCATATCGAGAATCCCGCTAACGCGATCCGCGAATTTTCACGCTTGACCAAAAGCGGGGGCCAGTTGATCATCTCAGTCCCGAACATTATGAACATCGAAGAGAGGTTCAAGTGGTTGATAAGCGGTTACACGTCGCACTTTAAGCCACTGTCGCGTGAAAAGCTTGCCGAGGTCAGCAAAGCTCACCCCGGAATGGAAGAAATCGGCCTGCATGTAAATCCGATAGCGTATAGCGAGGTAAGATACCTGCTTGAGAAAAACGGATTTGTGATCGAGCGCCTCTATCGCGACAAACCCAAGGCAAATTCGTGGGCGTTTCGCCCTGTCGTGGGCCTGATCAGGCTCATTTCACGAATTACCTCCGCGTCAAAGCGATCGCAGGTATGGTCAGCGGAACTAAACTCCGATGAGGTGTTGCTCGGAGGTAATACATTGATATTTAAGGCAAGGAAATTATGAATGATCTGTCGCACTTTGACGATAAAGGGCAAGTAACGATGGTCGACGTCTCGGCGAAAGAATCGACATCGCGTCGCGCCGTCGCGTCTGGCACGATCGTGTTGTCCGCCGCGACCCTCTCGTTGCTCAAGGATAAGACCAATCCTAAGGGCGACCCGATCGAGATCGCTCGGATAGCCGGCATCATGGCAGCCAAGAAAACCTCGGAACTGATACCGCTGTGCCATCAGATCAATCTTTCGAAGGTGAACGTGAAGGCTGAGTATCGCGACAACGGCATCTACCTGGAGGCCGAAGCTGTAACCACTGCCCAAACCGGCGTCGAGATGGAAGCTCTCACCGCCGTTTCTGTCGCAGCCCTGACGATCTACGATATGTGCAAGGCCGTTCAAAAAGACATCGAAATAACCGACATCCGACTCGAATCAAAAACCGGCGGAAAGAGCGGCGAATATCATCGACAGCCGGATTGATCTATTCAACTCCTGAGATCATAACCGTCCTGAGTCCGCTCGATATCGCAAACCGATTGTACAACAGTTCGCATAGCATCCGCCTAATCGGGACGAACGGCGAATGGCCTTTATTGAGGAGCACGAACGACCCCAGGCCGCGCCGCCCCGGACTTGCCATACTTACCTAAAACCGAACTTTGAGCTAGAATAGACGTATTCGCTAATGGGCCGAGAGCCTGATACGGAGTAGAGGAAATATGCGATACAAACTTGCTGAGGACGCGAAACCGCAGTTATACCTGCTGATCATTGCAACACTGGTAACGGTTGTGCTGTGGTTCATTCCGTTCGCCGATTACCTTGTATATCCGATCCGCCTTTTTGTTACGTTCATTCACGAAGCAAGTCACGCACTCATTGCCGTTTTGACTGGCGGCTCGGTTCAAAGCCTGACTATCGCGGCGGATGGCAGCGGGGTTGTTTATTCTGCTCATTCGAGTTTCATCGGCGGTTTGCTTACCTCGAGCGCGGGCTATCTGGGCACAACAGTGTTTGGCGTGGTCATGCTGTTTCTTATCCGTCGTTCTCTTTCACCACGAAAGATATTGCTGGCGGCGGGTGCTTTTGTGGGCCTGATGACTATCGTCTTTGGTATTTTAAGTCCCGTATTCAATTTCCTATCGCTGCAGGTTCCCTTTTCAAGTTTGGTTTTTACGGTCATTGCGGGATTCGTTTTAATGGCGGGCCTGGTGGGCATTGCGAAATTCGCAACCACTAAGACAGCCAATTTCGCAGTCGCGTTCCTCGCGGTCCAGTGCCTGCTGAACGCTCTCGCTGATCTGAAAACACTCTTTCTTATCAATGCCCCTTTAGTAGGTTCGAGCATACAGACCGATGCCGGGAACATGGCCGCGGCAACCGGAATACCGGCGATCCTGTGGGTCGTGATCTGGATCGGCATCTCGCTGGTAATGATCACACTCGGCCTCCGGCTCTACGCGGTTGGTACCGGCGCGTTGAAGAGCGAAACTCTCTTTGAGGATTAATATGAGATCAATTTCGATTACAGTGCTTTTCGCGTTGTTCGCGTGCGTAGGTTTGTCGACGGCACAGGTCAAAACACCACAGCCCGAGCCCGTTAAGATCCCCTTCGATAAGTCTCTTCAAGCTGTGGTGGTCAAAACGGCGGACTGGACGGCGACAAAGGGCACGGCCCAACGTATCGAGAGAAAGGATCTAAAGAGCCAGTGGAAGCGTGTGGGCGACAGCTTCCCGGTTGCTGTAGGGCGAAGCGGGCTTGCATGGGGCGATTACGATCGACAACCCCGGGCCGCAGCCAGATATAAGAAAGAGGGTGACGGCAACGCTCCCGCGGGGCTATTTCCACTCGTATCGTCCTTTGGCACCGCGGTAAAGCCCGAGGCACTCGAATCACCCTATACAAGATTAGACACACAAATTGAATGCGTGAACGATGTGAGGTCCAGCCATTACAACAAGATCGTCAACCGTATGCAGGTCGGCAATCTTGACTGGAAGAGCTCTGAAAAGATGTTGGCTGCGGGCGATCAATATGCTCTGGGGA
>JBBQGO010000375.1:0-3088 GCA_038323125.1 Pyrinomonadales bacterium | reverse complement strand
ATAACACAGTTTAGTCGGAATTCAAAAAGAATTTGTAGTCTTCCATACATTAATTTTGCCTCTTTTGCGGTTTCAGCTGCCGTTGTCTCCAACCCTACACAGCCGGAAGAACTATTGGAGGAACTATCTTTGTTGAGAATGTCGCGAAAGTTTCAGATTCGATTGCCGAGTTGCGGTTTTTCTGCTTTAATCGTGAAGGTTTCGCGCATACGTAATAAAGGATATAAAGAGGTTAATTGATGACGAAACAACTATTTTTCGTTTTTTTGCTTATTGCGGCGTTCGCTTTCGGCTGCGGCCCACAATCGTCGGGTCCGGGACAGGGGCCCTCCAATTCGGCCGTGAGTACCGGAAACGGGAAAAAACTCAAGATCGGCTTCGCGATGGATACGGTCAAAGAGGAAAGATGGCAGCGGGATCATGACGCGTTTAAGGCTGCATGCGAAACACGGGGCGTGGAATGCGTCATTACCGTCGCCGACAACAAAGCCGAAAAACAGGCAAATGATGTCGAAAACCTTTTGACACAAGAGATAGATGTACTTGTGATCGCCCCAAGCAATGCAAAACAGGCAGCAACTTTGGTCGATAAGGCAAAAGCTCAAGGAATTCCCGTCATATCTTATGACCGCCTGATAGATTCGGATAAGATCGACCTCTACATCTCGCATCAGGTACCGGTCATCGGACGTCGGATCGCAGAATATGCGATCGGCAAAGTGCCAACCGGCAACTACGTGATGGTCTACGGATCGTCGACGGACAACAACGCCGCAATAATGAAGAAGGAGCAGCTTGCCATTCTGCAGCCGGCAATTGACCGCGGTGAGATAAAGGTAGTTGCAGAACAGTTTATCGACGGATGGAGCAATTCGCTGGCGCTGAATTTTGTCGAAAACACATTGACCCGGAACAACGACAATATTCAAGCGATCGTTGTTTCAAATGATGGTATGGCCGGCGGCGTGATTTCGGCATTGGCCAAAAAAGGACTTGAAGGCAAGATATTGGTCACCGGCCAGGATGCTCAGCTCGATGCCCTACAGCGGATCGCCGAAGGCAAGCAGGCGATGACAATTTACAAAGCGATAATCCCTCTTGCGAGTGGTGCGGTCGATGCGGCAATCAGGCTGGCGAATGGGGAAAAGCCGGAAACCCAGCCCTTTATGAACGACGCAATAAATAAAGAAGTGCCGTCGATCCTTCTCGAGGTCGTCACGGTCGACCGGGCGAACCTCATGGATACCGTCATCAAAGACGGTTACGCAAAATATGATGACGTTTATAAGAACGTCCCTGAAAATGAACGGCCGCCGCGGCAATAGCGGGTAAGGCAGACCCTACATCCCTACATGAGTAAAATCGTATTGGCGACCGACCTCGGCGGCACTAATTTGCGGATGGCCGCCGTCAGCGAAGCTGGAGATATTCTGTTTCGCACTCGGAGTAAGACACCGGCGAC
The DNA here is from genome assembly GCA_038323125.1 of Pyrinomonadales bacterium. Lineage (GTDB taxonomy): Bacteria > Acidobacteriota > Blastocatellia > Pyrinomonadales > Pyrinomonadaceae > OLB17. Next base: position 1,626 of record JBBQGO010000375.1, on the reverse strand, counting down.
GCGTTCGCGCGAAGAAATACTGGAGCTGATCACCGAACTTGCGCGGGAATGTAAAAACGAGGTCGGGTCCAGTGGCGAGATAATCGCATTTGGCATCGCCGCTCCGGCTGTCATCGACCACGACGCAGGAATCATCCTAGTGGCGCCAAATCTGCCCGACCTGAATGGCCTTGCGATCTCAGAATACTTGAACCGATCGGTCGGGTGCCGCGTGCTCTTGGAGAACGATGCCACCGCTGCCGCGATCGGCGAACACTGGAAAGGAGCCAGCCAAGGGGTTTCGAGCTCGATCTGTCTTACAATGGGAACCGGCGTTGGCGGCGGCCTGATAATCGATGGTAAACCGCTTCGCGGGATCGATGGAACCGCCGGAGAGATCGGACATATTTGCGTTGAGCCTTTTGGCGTTCCTTGCGCCTGCGGGAGCAATGGCTGCCTCGAACAATACGCCTCCGCGACTGCGGTCGTCCGCATAACAGAAGAACTTATTGCCTCAGGAAAGCAGTCCTCATTGACTGGTATGGGTGGTTATTCCTCTCACGACGTCTATAACGCGGGCCTCGCCGGCGATGCCGTCGCTCAAGAGGTTTTCTCAACGGTCGGCTTTTACCTTGGGGTTGCGCTCGGCGGACTGATAAATGTCCTCAATCCCGAAGCGATCGTCATCGGTGGCGGTGCATCGGACGGCTGGGACCTGTTTATCGATTCTACCGAAGCTCAGATCGCGAAGAGGGCGTTTCACCAACCGGCCCAACGTGTTAGAATCATGCGGGCAAAACTTGGTGATGACGCAGGCATTTTAGGCGTTGCCAAACTTGCTTTTGCTGACTAATTCGTTATATCTTGCGAAGATTCCCGGTTCTAACTTTATATGGACGTTTACCATAAAGTCTTAACAAAGATCTACAGCATTACTGACGGCCGCGACAACGCCGATGTTGATCTGGCCGAGTTGCTTAAGAAAGAAGGATTTTTCCCGAGCATCGACGACATTCGTACGTTTATGTCCTCTGAGAGCTGGATCGCCGAAACCGACCGAACGAATATCATCCGCATCACGCATTGGGGGGTCGCGGAGGCGAGGCGCTCGCTTTCAAATGTCCCGGATAAGGCAAAGGTGATCGAAAAGGAATCGACACGCCTGATCAGCGCCGTCAGGGAACTTTTGGTAATGGCCGAGGAACTTGCCGGGTCGCCAACTGAGGACAAACTCAAGCCAATTGACGACAAGATGTCCGAAAGCTCGACGATCGTCAATAGAATAAGGTCTAACTTCTAACGTTATGGTTGCATTTACGCTGCTGTTTCAGTTACCATAGCTGTTTGCTGCGATACGTGGGCCGTGTCAAGTGGGTTTCGTGCCCACTTTTTATTTTGTTTTGAGACAGATGGATCGTGAAGAGATAGTAAATGCCGTTCGTTCGGCAGCACGAGAAGTTAGCGGGGCCCACGAACTGGAGTTCGTCCATGCTGAGGTTGCAGGTACGAAACGAAATATGGTCGTCCGCATCTTTATGGACAAAGAGGGCGGTGTGACGCTGGACGATTGCAGCAAAGCGTCGCGGGCGATCGAAGAGATCCTGGATGCCGACGACGTTATTCCGGTCGCGTATGTTTTGGAAGTTT
>JBBQGO010000374.1:0-3089 GCA_038323125.1 Pyrinomonadales bacterium | reverse complement strand
CAGCGATCGCGAACACCGCCCCGGCTGAGTACATCCAGGCCTTATCGGACATCGCAGTCACTCTTTCCAACACGGGTCCGAAGGCAGCCTCAGCGTCCCACTTCGGGGCGGCCGGTGCTCGCTCGCCAGCAGGGGACGATTTCACGTCAGCGGGCCTGTTGGCCCCGGCTCGAACTTTTTTCTTTTTCTTCATAGATCAAAATCTGCCCGGGGATCAGTCGTTCATCCCCTTGGCATTAACTAGTTATTTCTTAATTTGGTGAACGCGATACTGGCCTGACTCGGCTATGACGGGGAATTTCTTAAAAAACTCCTCATTCGCCTTAAGTTTGGTCTTCTCCTCCGGCGAGATCAGAACGTAATCTATATTATATTTCTCAAGCAAGCTATCCGCCATGCCGCTTCCCTCGTAGATACGCCTAACGTCGGCTTCGCGGGGGCCGTAGTCGATACCGTAAGAACCGAGATGGCCATTGAAACGCATAAGCGATTGGCGGCCCGCAAGTACGACCGCGGGGTTATAGGTAGGGGCATTGAGAAACAGTGCGTTCTGAGGCGTCTTTTGCTTTAGCTGCTCCGCGACTCTCATGGCGTCGGTGTCAAAGACCCGGATCTTAACCTGATTGGACGCGGCCCTCCAAACGTCTAACGTTCCCGAGAGAACCAGTACCACAAGGCACAGAATAGCGACACCCCTGAGGACCGTATTCCTGCGCCAAAGGAAGGCCAGAAGAACGGCTATCAAAGGAAGCGAACCGACAAACCAGTAGATCAGGACCTTGATGTTATCCCATTGCCACGGCGCCAGCTTTACGGTGTTGCCAAGCAGAAAGATGAAAGCAAACGGTAGATAGAACAAAAGCAGCAGTTTGGGGTTCACCATCCGGACAGGGTGCGCCTTTGCTTCCTTCTTTGCCTGCTTGCCTTGCGGCTTCTCTATGTCCTCTTCGGTCCCTTTGGTCCAAACCAGATACGCCCCGGCAATTATTGCCGGGATCACAATACCTGTATTCTTGATCCAGAACCAGATAACGTTGTCATCCGGCTTCTTGTCCCAGCCGAAGTGCCAGCCAAAGAATTTGGATGTCTCGGTCGCGCTGCCCGAGATCGACCATAACAACTGGGGTACGGCAACCAGGGAGACGCCTACGCCAAAGGCTACCCACTCTTTCCACTTGGACGGCTGCAGGGCAAACAGGAACGCGGTCACTATAAACAGCATCGCAAGGCTATGCAGGTGGATCAGCGGGAATGTGCCGGCGAGCAAGCCGATAAGAAACGGAGCGACGGGTACTCCCTTATAAACCCACATGCTCCAGGCTTTTCCGACTCCTTTTTCCGTCTCGGCCGCGGCGTCGACATCTTCACGCGAAAACACCTTCCACAGAAAGTTAAGTACGAGGATAGCGAGCGGCATCCCAAACAGCAGGCCGCGCTGTGTGATGAACAGAACGAGCATCGGATTGCCCCATCGGAACTGGTCGCCGATCGTGTAATCGCGCGGGATGTTCATTATGAACTCGGCGATGCCCTTACCTGATTCGCCCATCTCCTTAAAGAACCAGATAAAGCCGAGGCCTCCGCTCAGGAACAGCAGCGCCGGAGCGATGCGTCCCGCTAGCCTGTTATTGGTGAGCCTTGTCGTAAAGCGTTCGAGGATGACCAGCAGCGCGAACGCCCACGTCAGGTTCTGCATGAAGATGATGCTCTTGAAATCGATCCCCAGTTTTACAAAACATGCGGCCAGAAAGTCGGCAATGAAGGGATATGAGAACTTGGCACCCGCCCAAGACGGATTTTGCGCAGGAAAGTTATTGCCCTCGGTAAAACTAAAGATGGCACCCAGGTGAAAGGGGAGATCACCCAGATTTTGCGATCCGCCCGTATAAAGGCCGTCGGGCATCTGATAAACAGCCTTGCCGAAAAAGTACCAGAACACGAGAAAGAAGAAAGCGTAGTAGGCAAACCGAAGGGCCTTCTTTGTGCTGCCGCCCTCGAGCTTGCCTTTTGCCCTCGCCCAGTCATGATCAAAACGCCTCTTTATATCCGGCCGGCGTAAAAGGAGGAGCGGCAGCATCGTTACCAGCAACGCTACGATGACCGTTCCCGCGCTCAGCCCGACAAAACTGGCCGCTACGAACGCCAAGAGCCCGAATATAGCGGAACCGGCGATACTGCCCGCCGACAATCGCCACATGAACGACTCTTCCTCAAAAACGAGATACGTCAGCGCCATCCCGCCGAACGCAATGATAGCCAATAAAACGAATGAAAAGACCATAGATCAAGGTGAGTAAGACTTTTAGATAAAGTACTTCAAATCGGGCGTAAAGCACAATATAACACGAAATCAGGCCGATCGAACTGCGCGAGAGGTATATGGCCGGCCCATCGGTGTCATTTCGACCACTCGCAGGCGGTGTGGATATCGACCTTGATCGGCACCTTTGAGACAAATTCCGCGCCCGCACGGAGCATTGCGGATTCGAGGAGGCGTGCGGCTTGTTCGGCCTCGGCGGTGTCGCACTCGACTATGATCTCGTCGTGGACGATGTTGACGAGGCGGGCCGAGGTTTCGCGGATGTCGTCGTGGAGCAGGCGCAGGGCACGTTTCAGGATGTCGGCGGAGGTTCCCTGAATGGGCATGTTTTTGGCGTAACGCTGTGCGGCCCCCTCTGAGCTGCGGTCGCCCGGCACAAAGTTCATTCGAGCGAGGCGGCCTGACCGTGTACGCGCGCAGCGTTCGACGAGTACAGTTTTCGCAGCCATCCTCAGCCATTCGTCCATTCGTGGATATGTCGCGAAATATTTGCGCAGCGTATTCTCGGCATCCCCGAGCGAGAGGCCCGTCATCATCGCAAAACGTGAAGCACCGATGCCATACACGACCCCAAAGTTGAGCCGCTTGGCAAACGACCGCTGGTCCGGCGTTACATCCTCCGCCTTGATATTAAAAACCTGTGCCGCCGTCGCCGAGTGAAAGTCCTGCCCCGAGACGAACGCCTCGATAAAATTGGTATCCTCGGAAAAGTCAGCGAGAATGCGAAGCTCGATCTGAGAATAGTCGGCGATCACAAGGCTGCGGCCCT